>NZ_JAKEVN010000001.1:0-174287 GCF_022398505.1 Pseudoalteromonas sp. Isolate3
ATACTAATGTTATCCATATATATAGATATTTTCATTTATGAGAATAAATCAGAGTGGTTTCTTTGGACTTTGTACTCATTTGGCGTAAATACTGTAGATGTAACTATGATTCTAATACTGCTTTTCAATAAGGATTTTCTAAAGCTTCATCGTGCAGTAAGTGTGAACTTTCCAAAAGAAAAGGTGAATAGTTTTGGCTGAGTTTCATAAGTATGTGAGTGCTTATCTAGCAACTTTTATTATGTGGGGATTTCTGATGGCTTTCCTATATAACATGGTCAGTAAGTCAATAGTTCCCAATGGTGATAAAACTTTAATGTGGATTTCGCTAACAATATTTTTGTCTTATTTAGCATCCGATCCACTAACCTCAGCTACTTTCCAGATTGAGTCGATGAGTTATGCAACTGCTTATGTAGTCTGGACAGCTCTAGATCTAACTTGTATTGGTGCAATACTGTTGATTACTAAAGATAAGTCTATCAATAGTTACCCAGCAAAACTTTATGTGATAATAGGCTTACTAATTAACAGTGCTCTTTTCATAAGTATGTATATAGATATTAATATACTCGAGAATACAGAAGAGTGGTGGTTATGGGGTTTTTATACAGTTACTGTCAATATTATGGATGCAATGATGCTTATTGCACTTTTCAGTAATAAAGATTTTCTGGGTTTTGTTAAGCTTTATCGGAAAGTTCAAGGCCAAGCTGAAGCGGCTTGACCTCAATTCGTTAGAAACGGTATTCCCAACTGGTTCTAAGGGCTGTGTTTGTTTCTGACTCATCACCTATTTCATCTTTTGAAATAAGCCCTGTCACTTTCCACAAACCATTAAACATAGATTGTTGATAACCGAGCTCTAACTGCAACTGACTCATCTCAGATGCGACCTCAGCGTGTGTGGTTTCGCTTTCAATCCAACGTAACTTTGCATGGCCACCATAGCCATTTAAAGTGTGGTAATAGGCACCAAGGATAGCAGATTTACTTTGCAGTGGTGTTGAGCTGCCAAGTAAACGTGAGCGTTGTGTATAGCTGCCAGAGCCATATACGCAATCGCTAATTTGCTCACAAGTTTGCTCTGTATTTGAGTATTCAAAATAACTCTTTAGTAAATCCTCTGTTGAACCAAAGTAGCTTTCAACACCCAGCGTATAGAATGGCTCGCTCGGTGCTAAACCGCTTTTATTTCGACCCATAACTTCAGCATAAAAGGCAACAGGCTGCGTCATTAGAGTTGTAGAATACTTTACATCTAAACTGGTTAATCGGTGTTTTGATTCGATGCTCTCAAGGGTAACAGGGTCAATTTTTAGGTTAGTTAAATAGTCAGAGCCTGCACTATTAATAGCAACTTCAAGCCCTGTTAATGGTGTACTTGCAAACCTTAACGCCCAAAAGTCACCGTCTTCGGAATTATTAAGAAATGGCTTTTGTTTGGCGTAAATACCCGTTAACTGCCAGTTACCGATAAACGATAACCAACTTGGGCCTACATATTGCGTATTCGCTCTCGTAAATCGCAGGCCTTTCATTGGCGCGGCATTATTTGATAGCAGTAGGGCGTTATCGTTACTTGGCCCCCACCAATGACTTACTTGTTCAGCACTGATTGACCAATTACCTAGTAAAACTGCTAAATAGCTATCTTGATAGGTCACATGTTGTTTATCAAGTGCATCATCGGCGTAATTAACACTGACCTTAGCACTTACGCGCTTCCCTGTGATAGAACCATAGCTATTTATGCCACTTTCTTGCTGGTGGCGTTTACCAAACCCTTGCTGGGTTAGTGGTTCGCTGTTGTAATTCAGGCGAATGCCTGAGCTCGACTTTTGTTTTGCATTATCAAGGGCATGCTTAACATGCTGATAAGCAAATAAGCTCTGCTCATCAAGTTGACTGGTATCTGCAATGTTTAGATCACGTGCAATACCTTGCCACATTAAGGGGTAACTATTAATAGGTTGTTTTATGACACCTTGGTTAAATAGCATTTCGATTGAAGCGCGAAGTAAAGGGTCGTCGCTTTCTATCCATGGTTCTGCAAGACTTGGCGCAGAGCACATTAGTAATGCAGTTAAGCTAATGAACTTTTTTAATTTCATCCGTGAATTTTTTCCTGTAGTGCTTTGGCTACGATAGGGTCAACAAACTCGCTTACATCACCATTGTGGCGTGCTACTTCTTTGACTAGAGTAGATGAAATAAATGAATTTTTTTCTGCAGGTGTCAAAAATACACTTTCTAGATCTGGATTTAGTCGACGATTCATATTTGCTAACTGAAATTCATAATCAAAGTCAGACACTGCACGAATACCTCGAATAAGTACTTCGGCTTTATGCTCGCGAGCTAAATCAGCTAATAAGCCAGAAAAGCCAATCACACTTACATTATCAAGATGCGCTAAGATTTTATTGGCAAGCTCAACACGCTCATCGAGTGTAAAGCACGGCTGCTTACTAGGGTTATGTGCAATAGCAACAATAACTTTTTCGAACATTTTTGCAGCTCGATGAATTAAGTCGGTATGGCCATTTGTAAGGGGGTCGAAGGTACCCGGATAGATTGCAGTAACGTTCATAACTATCAGCGATTTATAAATTTGCCTGCTATATTAACAGTGTTTTCTCGACTATGCAGCTTAGAAAATACGCGTATCGGATTAGGAACCTTCACCTATATAAGGTAGTAAACCGATTGAGGTTATTATTTTTCAAGGTAGTATTTAATTGCCACGCATTTGTTTATACTGCTTGGCTGGGGAACGTAATAATCATAAAAAACAGAGTAAATAGGCTATGAGCACAAAGGACAAAATCATACACACCAGCATTGAGTTATTTAATCGCCACGGTGAGCGTGCCATAACAACCAACCATATCGCCTCGCATATGGGGATAAGCCCAGGAAACTTGTATTATCACTTTAAAAATAAAGAAGATATTATTCGTCACATATTTGCTTTGTACAGCGACCATCTACACACTCATTTCAAGCCACTGACTCCTGATGACGATGCGCTTGAAAACCTAGCGGGTTATCTTGATTCGTTGTTTGAACAAATGTGGCGCTTTCAGTTTTTCTACGACAACTTAGGCGATATTTTATCTCGTGATGAAGAGCTGAAAAAAGGCTACATTGCGTTTCAAACTGAGCTTTTAGAGCAAGTTAAAGATGTACTTTTTGCATTACGTGAAGGCGGTGTTATTTGCATTGCAGACGAAGATGTTACAGAGCTTGCGCATATGCTTAAAATGACTGTGAGCTTTTGGACGCCTTATATCAAAGCTCGCCGCTTAAGTGGTGAACTTGCCAGAGCTGATATTTATAACGGTATTTTAAAAGTATTACTGCTATTAAAAGCTCATTGCACAGAGCAACATCTAGAGCAAGTTAACCAATTAAGAGCTAAGTATTTAGCCCTTGCTGAAACAGAGCAAAGCGAACAATAATCCCGCAAAGCAGTTTATTTCCTAGACGCTATAATTTTTGTTATAATCGCGCGCCCTTGAGGTTGCTTAACCTTGGGGCGTGTGAAATCCACAGTCTAAGAGTGAACTATGCTTAAATTTATCGTCAAACTACACCCTGAAATCGCGATCAAGAGTAAATCTGTTCGTAAACGTTTTACCAAGTTATTAGAAAATAATATTAAGATCGTTTTGCGTCGCGTTGACGAAAAAGTTCAGGTAAGAAACAACTGGGATAATATCTCTGTTGTCAGTTTGCTAGACTCTGAGCAAGTTCGCTTAGATATTATCGATGGCTTAAAACGCATTCCAGGTATCGTACAGTTTATTGAAGTAACAGAAACAGACTTCGACTCAATCGACGATATTTACCAAAAAGCACTTGAACTAATCGGTCATACCATTGCAGGCAAAACATTCTGTGTGCGTTGTAAACGTTCAGGTAAGCATGATTTCACCTCAAGCGATGTAGAGCGCTACGTAGGTGGTGGCTTAAACCAGCATGTTGAAGGTGCACGCGTTAAATTATCGCACCCAGAGGTGACAGTTCGTTTAGAAGTGCGTGATGATAAAGCTTATATCGTTACTCAAACTCACTACGGTATGGCAGGTTTCCCGCTACCAACACAAGAAGATGTACTATCGCTAATGTCGGGTGGCTTTGACTCAGGTGTTGCAAGCTATCAAATGATCCGTAAAGGTGCACGTACTCACTTCTTGTTCTTTAACCTAGGTGGTGCGGCTCACGAAATCGGTGTTAAGCAAGCGAGTTACTACATCTGGAAGCAGTTTAGCTCTACTCATAAAGTGAAGTTCGTTACGGTTGATTTTGAACCTGTAGTCGCTGAAATTTTAGAAAACGTTGAAAACAGCCAAATGGGTGTTGTTCTTAAACGTATGATGATGCGTGCAGGTAGCCAAGTTGCAGAAAAGCTAGGTGTACAAGCACTGGTAACTGGTGAAAGCATTGGTCAGGTATCGAGCCAAACGCTTGCTAATTTAAGTGTTATTGACCGTGTAACTGAAACCTTAATTATTCGTCCGTTAATCCAACACGATAAACAAGATATTATTAATATTGCACGTCAAATTGGTACGGCTGAAATGGCAGAAAGCATGCCTGAGTACTGTGGTGTTATTTCTAAGAAGCCAACAGTTAAAGCAAAAATCAAAACGATTCTTGCTGAAGAAGCTAAGTTTGACTTCGACGTGCTAAATACGGTTGTTGAGAATGCCCGTGTGATGGATGTTCGCGATATCGACACCGAAGCAAAAGAAGAAGTGAAAGAAGCTGAGTCTGTATCTGACTTACCAGAGGGGGCAGTTGTTGTTGATATTCGCTCACCTGAAGAAGAAGATGCAAATCCATTAGAGCTTGAAGGTATTGAAGTTGTTCATTTACCTTTCTTCCGCTTAGCGACTAAATTTGGTGACTTACCAAAAGATAAAGAATATTACTTATATTGTGCTAAAGGTGTGATGAGCCAGCTACAAGCGCTGATCCTTCACGAAGAAGGCTACAGCAACGTAAAAGTGTATCGCCCGTAAGGGATAGTGATAAAAGCGCGACATGTTCGCGCTTTTTTAATGCCGAAAATAATTGCGAGAAACGAAAGCTAGTAACTTTACTCTTTCCCTTAGCTAACTTTTTATTTTTATCATGCTAAGCATTGCTTGATTATAAGGTGTTTTTACGCCTAATTTAGCGCCTTGTTCACACACATAACCACAAATTGCATCAATTTCAGACTCTCGATTATGGCTGATGTCTTGCTGCATAGAAGAAAAGTTTTCAGCGGTTGCCGTCATCACTGAATAGGCTTGGTCCAGTGCCTCGCTAAGCTTTACGTCAACACCTTGTTTATTGGCAACAAGGCATGCTTCATTGAGCAAGTTAATGATACGAGTACTAAATTGCGGTGCACGTAATTGGCCATTTTTAATGTTATGAATCGCTGTTAACGGGTTTATGGCAATATTCACTAACAGCTTTTGCCAACGCAATGAGTGGATATCATCACTAACAGAAAAGTGTGGTAAATAGCTAAACTGCTGCTTTAGCTCATTGAGCTTTCCACTAGCAGCGTTATTGCAAGCACCCAGCACGCTTTCGCCATTACCAGTATGGCTCACACTATAAGGCGTTGTTTTAAAGCCAGCTAAACGCGTTGTTAAAAACGCTAACCCTTGAGAGTCTAACAACAGGGCATTAACTTCATCAACATTACCCATACCATTATGAGAAATAACGATTTGGCATTTTTTACTAAGGTAAGGTTTTACTTGCCCAAAGGCAGCTTGCACCTGAAATGCTTTAACTGTGATTAATACTAAGTCAAAGGGGGCGAATTGACTAAGCTCTTTGTGGTGAATAAGGCGAGCTTTAATTGGATGTGATTTACCATTACTGGCTTGATAAAAGCGCGTGGTCAGGGTTGGCTTACGGGTCAGTAATGTAATGTCATGTTGTGCAGATAAAAAATGGCTAAATAACAAGCCAATCGCACCGTCGCCAACAATTAATATGTTAGCCATTACGTTGCTTACTACCTACATGAAAACCAAGTTTTATAATAAAATAGCTTACAGCACCGATAAAATCAGCGACAAAATCCCCAACCGAAGCTTGACGGTAAGGCAGCATATCTTGCATAAACTCTATGGCCGCACCATATCCGGCTAATAGTAAAATTTGCACCAAAAGAGGCAATTTAAAGGCTTTGTCCATCACCATAGCCAGTACAAAGAAAATACCAAAATGCGCCACTTTATCTACGTGTGGAAAGAGGTTGCTCACCCCTTTAATTTCTTTGGCAAATAAAATTGTAAAGCCAATAATGCTGGCTAAAAAGATAACTTGGTAAACACGCCTTGTCACAATAAACCCTAAAAATGCCGAAATTGAATGGTCAGTATATCAAACAATTTTTGCATCGCACCTGAACAAATCGGATAAAAATAGAAAGAATCGACAAATAAGCGTTATAATTGCCAACCATAAATGAATTTAAAAAAGACTATGTTAGGAGAACCCCATGCCTTCATTTGATATTGTTTCTGAAGTAGAAATGAACGAAGCGCAGAATGCAGTAGATAATGCAAAGCGTGAACTAGAGACGCGTTTTGATTTTCGTGGTGTTGATGCATCAATCGAACTAAGTGATAAAGTAATCAAGTTAAAAGCAGAAGCACCACAACAAGTTATGCAACTTTTTGACATTCTTGCTGCGAAAATTTCAAAGCGTGGCTTAGATGTATCTAGCTTAGAATTAAGAGATGAGTCGCGTAGTGGTAAATACGTAATGCGTGACGTTGCGCTTAAGCAAGGTATTGAAAAAGACGTTGCGAAGAAAATCGTTAAATTAATCAAGGACTCAAAAATCAAAGTACAAGCCGCTATTCAAGGTGAAGAATTACGTGTAACAGGTAAAAAACGTGATGATTTACAAGAAGCAATGCAAGTTGTTCGTACTGCTGATTTAGGTCAACCATTCCAGTTCAAAAACTTCCGCGATTAATACTTTGTGTTTATAGCTTTGAGCTGTAGGTTTTAAGCTATAAACCTGCAAGTTTCTGAACTTTACAAGGAGCGTATTTTGAGACGAATATTAGGTTACAGAGAAAAAGATATCTTCTAGCTATTTTCAGCTAGAGGATATTTATGTCAGTAAAGAACAAAACAATTGACCGTAATAAACACGGTAAAATAAACAGAAAATACACAGGCCCACACAGTACTTATTTTTACCAACAAACACCAAGTTGGTGGGTGAAAATGACGATGACCAAGCCAAGAAGACGCTTAAATAAAGCTCTTTGCAAGCTTGTGCTGAATGGTGCTGACCCAGAAGGAATTGTTTTTCCGTTAGGAAATTCAAAACCTCATGAGTACTTCTGGTAATCATTGTTTTATAAAAGCCAATCACCATGCTGATTGGCTTTTTTGATCTGACTCCACTTACAGCTTGAAGCTTTAGGCTTAAAGCTTTGCTTTAGAAGTATAGCCGTCCATTGACTTTCTTCCCCAAAATCATCACAATAACGGCCTATTTTCGAGGTGCTTGCTGTATCTTCAGATACGTTAAATTTCAAAGGGTGAAATAGTCGCAAGATAATCGGGAAGTCGGTGCGTTTTCAGGGAGAAAACAATGCCAACACTGCCCCCGCAACGGTAATGTATATGCCATGCATGTACAGAGTCCGGAGACCGGCCTTGAATTAACTTACTATTCGCGTGTGCGGTGGGCACAGGCTAGGGGATATCATGCTAAATAAATCTGCGTTATGCGTAGCGGTTGCTGCTGCGTTATCTTTTTCTGTATCTGCTGACGAGCAATCAATAGAGCACATCACAGTTACTGCCAATAAATTCGAACAATCAATTAATGATGTATTAGCCAGTGTCACTGTTATTGACCGTGCTGATATTGAAGCAAGCTATGTGCGTGACTTACCAAGCTTACTGGCGACTCAAGCAGGCTTTCAAATTAATGCTAATGGTGGTTTTGGGCAAAGCTCAGGTGTTTCTTTACGTGGTGCAAGCTCTCGTCATACGCTTATTTTAATTGATGGTGTACGTACAGGCTCTGCAACACTTGGTTATAAAAGTATTAGCAATATTCCTTTAAACAGTATTGAGCGTGTTGAAGTAATTAAAGGCTCACGTGCTGCTGTATATGGCTCTGATGCGCTAGCAGGTGTGATTAATATCATTACGCGTAAAGCACAAAACACGACCTTAGACGTGACTTTTGGCTCAGACTCTTATCAAGCGTACCAAGTAGCGACGGGTGGTCAGTTTGCGGGTGTTGATGTTGCTGTTAATGCTGGTTATGAAAAAACAGATGGTTTTGATGTTCTTCAAGGTCTAGCGCCAGATGAAGACGGCTACGAAAACAAAAACCTTGGCTTTAATCTAGGTTATCAAAATGAGCAATTAGGTGAATTTTTAGCTCAAGCACAGTACTCAGAAGGCGAAGCCAAATACGACAGTGCTTATAGCCCAGCAAACAGTACCATAGAAAAAGGCGAGTTCGAAAATTACCAAGCTTCATTAGGTTGGAAAAAAGCCTTCGAAAAACACAGCCATGCCATCGATATTGCCATATCAAGTGATAGTT
This sequence comes from Pseudoalteromonas sp. Isolate3, assembly GCF_022398505.1. Lineage (NCBI taxonomy): Bacteria > Pseudomonadati > Pseudomonadota > Gammaproteobacteria > Alteromonadales > Pseudoalteromonadaceae > Pseudoalteromonas > Pseudoalteromonas sp. Isolate3. The sequence continues at coordinate 8,603 of NZ_JAKEVN010000001.1, forward strand.
CAGATGACTCACGTATTGATTACACTGGTGCAACGGTGGTTGATAAGTTTGAAACTGAGCGTGAGCAAATCGATTACAATGGCCAATACTTTTTCAATCAAGCACTGACTCTTAGTGGCGGTTTGAACTGGTATAAAGATGAAGTGAACACTAACTCAGGTACATACTTAAAAGACAGCCGTGAAGTATTCGCTGTGTTTGTTGGTGCATATTATGATGACGAACAAGTACTCGCTAACCTGACAGTTCGCCAAGATGATGATCAGCAGTTTGGTGATGAAACAACATACACTGCAGCTGTAGGCTATCACTTAAATGACATCGCCACATTCCGTGTTAGTCAAAGTACTGGTTTTAAATCTCCAACATTTAATGATCTATATTACCCAGGCTCAGGTAATCCAGAGTTAAACCCTGAAACATCAGATAACCAAGAGCTTGGTTTATCACTCAATGTGAATGATATTAGTCTTGATATTGCGATTTTCCGCAGCGAAATCGACAATAAAATCGCTTGGGCACCAAATGCATCAGGGCAATGGCTCCCAACCAATATAAACGAAGCTCGCCACGAAGGTGTTGAGTTTAGTTTTAAAAACCAAGTATTTGGCTTTGATCATAGCTTTAACTTTACCTACCTTTCAGCGGAAGATACACAAACAGGTCAGTCACTCACCTATGTGTCAAATCACAGTGTGAATTGGTCATTGCACAAAGCATGGGGTGATTTTGATGCCGGTATCGATATGCAATACCGTGGTGATCGTGATGGTAAGTTAACGCACTTACCTTCATATACATTATGGAATTTAGTAGGTCACTACCAAGCGACTGACAACTTAACTGTGTCACTACGAATAGAAAACCTATTCGATAAAGAGTACAACGCCGTTGATGCCTATGGCACTGATTTAGATGGTGACTTTATCAATGACGAATTTTATTACTACAACACGGCTGAGCGTCGCCTGTTTGTAGGTGCCCGTTATCAGTTCTAATAGCCTTTAAGGTCAACTGAGCTGTTTGCTTAAAGCGAGTAATTGACATTAATTTGCCCATTCATGTCATTTGTATAAGTAAAAACAAGCTCAGCTTCATTATTAGTTCTGCGTCTAAAAGCTCGCTACCTACTTAGCGGGCTTTTTTCATTTTAGTTTATCAGCGAAATATTGCTCGAACTTAGCAAGCTTTGGGGCAATAAGTATGCTGCAATAACCTTGATTCGGGTTTTCATTGTAATAGTCTTGGTGGTACTGCTCTGCAGGATAAAAGTTTGATAGAGGGCTGAGTTCAGTCACAATGGGTTCACGAATTTGCTTTTGTAAAGCATCAATCATGGCTTGTGACTCAGTTTTTTGTTGTTCATCATGATAATAAATCACACTGCGATACTGCGTGCCGACATCATTACCTTGACGGTTTAACTGTGTGGCATCATGTAAAGTGAAGAACATTTCAAGTAGGGTGTTATAGCTCACAACACTGCTGTCGAAATCAAGCTGAACAACCTCGGCATGACCTGTTAAGCCAGTACAAATTTGCTGATAACTTGGGTTTTCAATCTCGCCGCCAGCATAGCCAGAGCTGACATTAAGTACTCCTTTCACACGTCTAAATGCTGCATCAATACACCAAAAGCAGCCGCCGCCAAAAGTAGCTATTTGTATGTTGTTATCCATATTTAACTTCCTTACCTTTTTGCTGACTATAGCTGAAAAAACAAAACGCCGTAAAGACGGCGTTTTGTAACATCTTAAACTCGTTTAAATTTCTTCTAACGGCTTATCTTTTGCCTGTTGTTCTAACTTGCTTTGTAAGTACTCAGGCGACTGGGTATTTCTGGCTAGCGCACTGTATGCTGCAGGTACTACGAATAAGGTAAGTAAGGTTGCAACAATAACACCAGTAAATACCACCACACCAATTACCATACGGCTTTCTGCACCTGGGCCACTTGCAAGTACTAGCGGTACCGAGCTCATTACAGTGGTCAGTGAGGTCATGATAATGGGGCGTAAACGCTGCGTAGCTGCTTGAGTAATCGCTTCGTCAAACTCAACGCCTTTATCGCGTAGTTGGTTAGCAAACTCAACAATCAAAATACCGTTTTTCGCACTCAAACCAATTAGCATTACGATACCAATTTGGCTGTAAATATTCAGAGTGAGATCTGTGTACCATAAGCCAAATAATGCGCCGACTAAACCAAGCGGAACGGTAAGCATGATCACAAACGGGTGAATGAAGCTTTCAAACTGGGCTGCAAGTACTAAGAAAGTTACAGTTAGTGCAAGAATGAATACATAGGTCATTGCTGATGCGCCTTCATAGAATAGTTGCGATTCACCTTTGTAGTCAATTGCACCGTCTATGTCATTTTCTTCAGCCGCAACTTGATTTAAGAAGTTCAGCGCTTCTTCTAAGGTATAGCCATCTGCTAAATTCGCACTTAACGTAATTGCGCGCATACGGTTATAGCGGTTCAAACGAGACGCAGTGGCTTCTTCTTTTAAACTAATTAAGCTATCTAGCGGAACCAATTCGCCACTGCGTGATTTTAAGTAGATATTTGAAATATCAGTCGGGTTAGCAAAATCTTCTTTGGTCCCTTTTAAAATTACATCGTATTCTTCACCGCGGTCGATAAAGGTCGTTACGCGACGTTGGCCTAACATGGTTTCTAGCGTGCGACCTACATCAGATACAGAAACACCTAAATCTGCAGCTTTGTTTTTATCAATGTTGATTAAAAACTGCGGGAAGGTTTCTTTGTAATCATGGTCGATTCTCACCAAACCAGGGTTTTTCTCTGCACGCTGGATAATACGGTCTCGCCAATCAGCTAGTTGATCGTAATCGTTACCTTGCAATACAAACTCAATTGGGCGTGATGAACCACCGCCACCGATACCACGGCGCATAATCGCAAAAGCCCGTACGTCGGTCACTTCCGTCATCTTACCGCTAATTTCATCCATTACTTCCCAAGTTGAGCGCTTGCGTTTATCCCAATCAGCCATTCCTATGATAGCCACGCCACCTTGACCACCCCAACCCGGGACTCGAATAAGCACGCGACTTAATTCACCAGATTCAGAGTAAGGCATCAAACGCTCTTCAATTTTTGCCATGTTAGCCGCATTATTCTCATAACTAGCGCCTTCTGGGCCGCTCATCATAATAAAGAATGTTCCACGGTCTTCTTTTGGCGTCAGCTCTGATGGCACTTTTTGAAATAGCATAAAGCTGGCAACACCAGCCAAAATCATCATTAGTAGTAAGCTCCACTTACGACTCATATTTGAAGTAAGTGAATTACGATAGGCGTTTTCAATTTTGTTAAATGTTCTATCCATCCACTGGCTAAACTTACTTTCTTTTTCTGATGGCTTCAGTACTTTTGAGCAAAGTGCCGGAGAAAGGGTTAAGGCTGTAATACTAGAGAAGAACACTGCGGCGCTTACTGCCATAGCAAATTCGGTGAATAGTGCGCCGATACGGCCATCCATAAACACCAGCGGTACGAAGACTGCAATTAGTACGAGCGTAGTGGCGATAATCGCAAAGCCAACTTCACGGGCACCACGAAACGCAGCAAGAAGAGGCGGTTCACCTAACTCTATTCGGCGGTGAATATTTTCAAGCATTACAATTGCGTCATCTACGACTAAACCTATCGCAAGAACGAGAGCTAATAGAGTCAGTAAGTTGATTGAGTAACCCATAGCAAGCAAGAACATAAAGCTACCAACTAGCGCTACTGGTACCGTGACTGCAGGTACCAGTGTTGCACGAATATTACCTAAGAATAGGTAGATAACCAATACAACCAGTGCCATTGAAATCCCAAGCGTTCTATATACTTCATCAATTGATTCTTTGATAAAAATAGATGAGTCATAGCTGTCTTGAATGGTTGTGCCTTCTGGCAGGTTACGCTTGATTTTTTCAAGTTCTGCGCGGGCATTATCAACGACGGTAAGAGTATTGGCTTTGGCCTGCTTTACAATGCCTAAGCCAATCATATTTCTGCCATTACCGCGAAACAGACTTTCGTCGTCAGCGGCTTCTAAGTGAACATCAGCCACTTCACCTAAACGTACTAAATAGCCATCTTCACCACGTTTAATAACCAAGTTTCTAAAGTCTCGCTGATCTTTATAACTACGGGCGGTACGTACTGTAAAATCACGGTCGATAGACTCGATTTCTCCAGCGGGTAATTCAACGTTTTCAGTTCGTAACGTGTTTTCGATATCGCTACTGGTTATACCGCGTGCAGCCATCGCTTTACGGTTTAACCAGATTTTCATTGCGTATTTACGTTCACCACCAACACGCACGTTTGAGACACCGTCAACAACGGCTAATCGGTCAACAATAAAGCGTTGTGCATAATCAGATAACTGTAATGAATCCATGGTAGTACTGTTTAGTACGAACCATGCAATTGGGCTTTCATCGCTGTTTGATTTAGATACCTCTGGCGGGCGAACTTGCTCAGGTAAGCTATCTAGGGCACGGGCTACACGTTCGCGTACATCGTTTGATGCAGCATCGATATCACGGCTGATATTAAACTCAATGGTGATATTTGAGCGACCATTACGGCTCGATGAATTAATACTTTTGATGCCTTCGATACCCGAAATGCGGTTTTCGAGTACTTGGGTGATTTTGGTTTCAATAATCTCTGCGCTGGCACCAGTGTAATCAGTGCTAACGCTGACAATCGGTGTTTCAATATCCGGGTATTCTCGCAGTGGGAGCATAGAAAATGCCACCAAACCAAAGGTAAGTAATAACAGGTTGATTACGATCGCAAAGACCGGGCGTTTAACGCTAGTATCAGTAATTTTCATGGTTTAGCCCTTGATACTTACTTTGCTGCCAGTACGGATCTTAATAATGCCTTCAGTCACAACTTGCTGACCACTTTCAAGGCCTTTATCAATGGCTACCCAGCCATTGTGACGACCTGCCACATGTACTTCTACTTTGTTAGCAACGCCATCTTCAATTTGGAACACATAGTGTTTGTCTTGCTGAGGGATTACGGCTTTCTCTGGCACCATTAGCGCTTGGTTTGAACTTAACTCTAACGCCGTGTTCAGCAACATGCCTGGTCGCAATAAACCACTTTTATTAATAAAGCTTGCAGTTACTTCAACGCTACGTGTTATAGAATCAATACGAGAACTAATGTGGGTCACTTTACCGTTAAAGGTTTTTTCTGGGTAGGCATCATTTTGCGTCATCACTTTCATACCAAGCTGCAACTGAGCTAGGTATTTTTCTGGCACTTTAAAGTCGACCTTAATAATGCTGATATCATCAAGTGTGGTAATGTTTGTTGTATTGCTAACATAAGTACCAATTGAAATTTCGCGCTTGCCTAGCAAGCCAGAAAATGGCGCTTTGATGGTCATTTCTGCCAGCTTTGTTTTAGCACTTTCAAGTTGTGCTTCGGTTGCGTCAACCCGCGATAATTGCTCTTCAAGTAATGATTTAGCAGTCGCTTGTGAGCGAGATAACTCAGTGAGGCGCTCAAGTTGGCGGCGTTCTTCGCGTAAATTAATACTTAGCTCTTTTACTGCTAATTCTTCTTCTTGAGATTGCAATTGAACTAGTTTTTGACCTTTACTCACTAAGTCGCCATCATTGAAAAAGATATCGGTAACATAATCGTTTTGCGCGCTGCGAATATAAATCGCTTGGTTAGCACGAGCGCTACCAATTGCTTCAATGAGTACTGCATTTTCCTCGGCTGTAACAGTGTGCGCTGTTACTTGTGTTGCACGGTTGCCAAAGTTGCTTTGCTCCCCTTGGCTTGAAGGTAAATACAAATAAATACATAACCCAAGTAAAAGGGTAATAATAAAAGGAAAAAGTGCTTTACCAGATTGTGTAGAATACATCATCGTGTTACCAGAAAATTAGTTGAGTGTAGTGTACAAAATTAGTACGTGCCCCGTATGTCAGGTATCTCATAAATTTGTGCATTTGGCGTAAAAGTTAAAAGTTCGGCTAATTTGTTCCTTTATTGTGACTAAAAGAGAGGTTTTAGTATGGGTAAAGAACCAAAGTGTAATTATTGTTTAACGCTTAGAAAGATAGTTTTGGTCACAATTGTGATGTTTATTTTTTACTTTTCAGTATATGGATAAGAAACTTCCTGCACTCAAAGTGCGTGCTCAAGCATCTCGCCATGGCAGCGAGTTTTTAATTGTTGGCGGTATTGGGTTAATCATTATTATGTTGGTTAACTTATTGAGGCCCGGTGAAATTAGCATTGTTGAGATTTTTTTAGCAACAACCTGTATTGCCGCAATTTTTATTGGCTTTTTAAAAACTCAAGAACCATACTTTAGCCTAACATTTACTCAGAATTTACTTATTTATCATCATAAAATTGGGAATTGGCAGCTAAATCGTGCTAATTTTCATCATAGTGGTATACCAAAAGTGGAACAAGGCTTAGAATACCTTGAGTTAAACGCAGTTGGTATTAAACTCAATAACATAGATGAATTTTTAACTCAGATTTCCCCGAGAATTGCTGGACGATTACTGATAGAGCAACGTCATTTATTTATGCAAGTCATTCAAAAATATTGCAAAAATGGTGATTGCCCATCAGAATGGTTAATAGAAGAGACGGACTACACTGCCCCTAGTGGTCAGCTTTACAAAGGATTGATTGCCATGTTTGCTAATCGTACGCAGCATTTAAGGCAATTAACAGGATACGATTTATTATTGCCAGCCAATGTTCTTGATGTTGATATTTGGCAATTTAGTGCTGATTTAAATCGTTGGAAACTGAATCCTAATGAGTTTATTGAGGCGCGTTTACAGAAAAAGTAAGCAGTTAGGTGCAGTAAGTAGCAGGATAAGACTATGAGTCAAGAACGTTCTTTTATTAAAAGCGGTCGAAACACAATAATACACAAAGATAAAAAACTCGACTTAGTGGTTGTGAATGGTGAGAATCACCCACGCATTAAAGTTACTCAAAATGGTTTAGAGCCGTTTAAAGAAGACCTGCCAAAAAACCGTCGTGAAGCCAAAGAGCGCTACTTAGAGATGGTGTATGTAGCAAGCCCTGATGTATTTGCAGAAGAAAAACGTTTGTTGTTTATCCAAGCCCTCGATGGCAGAGAATACAAAGTCGATTACAGTAAAGTAGGTACAAAGCTTTTCGTTCGTATCCATCAAGAAAGTTATTTATAAACCCGAGTCTGGCACTTTAATTGCTTATTATTAGCTTATTTGGCAGTCGGCCATGACCGACTTTGCATTTTAAGGTGGTAAACATGAGATTAGTGCCTCTTACCCTAGTTGCATTAACGACATTAACAGCCTGTGGCGGCGGAGGTTCGAGTGATTCGAATCCAGTTGCAGCAACAGTTAATGCAGGCTCAGATCAGCAAATTATTGAAAAAAGTGAATTTACTGTCTCTGCCAAAGGCTCTCCAGCAGATGGCACTTTTACCTGGGAGCGAGTCAGTGGCCCAGCAGTAGAAGGTTTTCCAGCTGAAGGCGCAGAACAAACCATTACCGCTCCTGATATTAAACTCGACTCTGAACTTGTTTTAAAAGTAAATTATCAAACTGATGGGCAACTTGTTTCCGATCAAGTTAGTATTTTTATTACCTCTAATAATCAACTGCCAGTTGCAGTGATCACTCAAACCGCGCCAGAAGAGTTACCATCACAATACAATGATGTGATTACATTAAGTGGCGAAGAGTCTGCTGATATCGATGAAAATGGTTCGGTTGATAGCTACTTATGGACTCAACTTGATGGTCCTGAATTAACGGCTGATAGTTACGACAAGCAAACCATTAGTTTCACTCACCCACTACTTGAATCAAATACAGCGATGACTTGGCGCTTGACTGTAACCGACGATGAAGGTGGTTCAGCAAGTACTGAAGCGTCGTTTACATTAAATAAAACGGTTGAAGTAATTATTGCTGATGCGGGCGTTGATCAGCAAGTTATCGAGTTTGATACCGTGACGCTTGATGCTAGCAATAGTGAAATCGTGACGGCAACAAAATCATGTTTTTGGCAGCAATTAACAGGCGAAACAGTGACTTTGGCAAACCAGAACCAATGTATCACAACTTTCGTCGCTCCTGATGTTGATACCGATTCAGAGCTGAGCTTTGAAGTTACCGTGACAGACAGTAAATCACGTAGCGACACGGATATTGTGATTATAGATATAAGCCCAAAACCTCTGGGTTTAATTAATGATACCGGCATGAGTGATTGCTACAACAACTCACAAAAAATTAATTGTGACAGCGAAGACTTTCCAAGCCAAGACGCTGATATAGGTCGTGACAGCGTCGCAAATCAACTCGATAAAGTTGGTCAGGGTGACTTGGCGTTTGATTTTACGAAAATGAATGAATTTGCCGATGAACTACCTGATGATGCTACTCGCTTTAGCTGCGTACGCGATAACGTGACAGGGCTTATATGGGAAGTGAAAGAAGCAAGTTCAACATTGCCACCGTCAACCACCGAGCGTGCTGGATCAAATCATTATACTTGGTATCTAAATGGTTCAACTGGAGTGCAAACTGGCAGTGTACAAGGGGCTGCGGGCTCTTCATGCCCAAGTACTAGTAACTGTGGCTTGCAAACTTATATTGATGATGTAAATAGCCGCGACTTTTGCGGTGGTACAAACTGGCGTGTGCCCACTTACACTGAATTATTAGGGCTATTAGATTATGCCAAACAAGGTGAGTCTACGTTACTTAATACAGACTTTTTCCCTAATCAGCCTAGTGATACTCAGCTAAGTACTAGTAGCAGTTCGTTTATGCCATATTGGACCTCACAAACAGCGGCAGATGGTACAAGTCTATCGCAGGCCTATATTATTGATATGAGTAGTGCTAATGATTTAGCGTACCCCAAAAATAACACCGCCTTTGTGCGCTTAGTCAGAACGCCGGGAGAGTAATATGCGAAAGTTACCTTTAATTACCGCACTTACCGTTATTGCTTTGCAATCGGGTTATGTCGCAGCGCAAGTATGTTATAACGCCGTCACAGAGACCACCCCTGATAGCCGTTTTGTGATTAACGAAGATGGTACAGTCAGCGACAGCGCAACGGGCCTTATGTGGCAACGTTGTACATTTGGTCAAAGCTATAATAGTGAAACGGATACCTGTGAAGGGACCAGCCAGCAACTTACCTGGGGTGAGGCACTGCGCGGGGCTGAAAATGCAACCTTTGCTGATTACAGCGATTGGCATGTGCCAAATGTTAAGGAGTTAGCAAGCATTTTAGAGCACAGTTGTGTGCAGCCTAGTATTAACGAAACGGCGTTTTTATCAACTAAGCTGCAAAACTATTGGAGTAGCACTTCAGGGATCAGTCGCACTGATCTTGCTTGGGTGTATCAATTTGATAAAGGCATAAATAGCCTTCATGCAAAAACATCTGATGTTTATTTGCGTTTGGTGCGCTACGAAAAGTAATTTTTAATAACCTCTAACCGCGCTTGCTCAAGCGCGGTTTTTATTTCTGCCCCTTTAATACCTTGCGCAATAAACTGCTGCGGATTAACTGCACGCGCTTGCGCTGCTGCTTTTATTATTGACTCATAGCAGGCAACTGACTGTTGATGACTAACCTCTAAAACCTTTAATACCTGTTCAAAGCGTTCTGGGCGACGCCATAAATCAAGTTGATTAAAGCTGCTAAAAATAGCCTCGCTAGTCGGTTTTTCTGCGCTTAACGTTGTTTGATGTATTTGACTAAATAGCGCTAAATCACGTACTTCATTAGGTAAGCGTATGCTAGTTGCAATGGTATTTATCTCGTCACTTGAAAGCGATAAGGTGACTTGACTGAATAACACTGCAATGTCATTAATTTGCAGTTTATTAGCATAGGCAAAGCGTGCTTGTAGCGTGTTGTAAAGCTCATCGCACCACTTTTCTTCAAGCTCCGCGCTTACGACATGCAGACCGCCAATACTAGCAAGCACATTTAGAAACTCGCTAAATGCACCGTCACTGAGAGACTTTTCGCACTCTAACCACACTCGTTCAGCGGTGAGAGTGTTAAGTTCACCCGCCTTCACCATATCAATTAAAAGAGCTTTGGTTTCTGGAGCAATAGTAAAACCTAGGTAATGATAACGAGCGGCAAAACGGGCTACCCGTAATATTCTCAATGGATCTTCACTAAAGGCATCAGAAACATGACGAAGTAAGCGATTTTCTAAGTCTTGTTGGCCAGAAAAAGGGTCAATTAAGCTGCCATCTTCAGCTTGTGCAATGGCATTTACAGTGAGATCTCGGCGAATTAAGTCTTGCTCTAGTGTCACATCCGGCGCGAAATCACAAATAAAGCCGTTATAGCCTTGGCCTTGTTTTCGCTCGGTGCGAGCTAGCGCGTATTCTTCTTTACTTTGAGGATGTAAAAATACCGGGAAGTCTTTACCAACTTGTTGATAGCCTTGACTAATAAGTTGCTCAGGCGTTGCGCCAACCACCACATAGTCACGCTCTTTAATGTCACGACCAAGTAGGGCATCTCTGACTGCGCCACCGACTAAATAAACCTGCATAAAACACCTCTAATTTTGCCTTTTGGCTATTTTACGTTATTTAACCAATAAAATGTAAACAAGGTTTTAAGTAGCGAGGTTTTTTGCCATTATAGACCGTGATTTTAAACGCAAGGAATAACACGGTGTATTTAAGCTATTTTGGCTTGTCAGAAAAACCCTTTTCAATTGCCCCAAATCCTGAGTATTTATTTCTTAGTGAGCGTCATAAAGAGGCATTAGCACACCTTACCTACGGATTAGGTGAAGCGGGTGGCTTCGTTTTATTAACAGGTGAAGTCGGTACAGGTAAAACAACACTAACGAGAAGCCTGCAAGAGCAGCTACCTGAAAATACTCAAGTAGCACAAATTCATAACCCTGCTTTGTCACAGCTTGAACTGCTTGCCAGTATTTGTGATGAATTGAATATCGACTATGACAGCACTAATGCGACCTTAAAGACCCTCACTGATGTAATCAAAAAACACCTTGAGGCAAATAATCAAGCAGGCGGCCATACCATCTTAATTATTGATGAAGCACAACTACTCGCGCCAGATGTGTTAGAACAGTTGCGGCTGTTAACCAATATCGAAACAGATCATAAGAAGCTGCTGCAAATTGTGTTAGTAGGGCAACCTGAGCTTCAAGAGCTACTAAAACGCACTGAATTAAGACAACTTGCTCAGCGAATCACTGCGCGTTATCACTTATTGCCACTAACTGAAGGGCAAGTGTTTGCCTATGTTAAGCATCGTTTGTTTAAAGCGGGGACAGAACAAGCTTTATTCTCGGGTGATGCATTAAAAGCGATTTATCAAGTTACTCAAGGCGTTCCAAGGTTAATCAATTTACTGTGTGAGCGTTGCCTAGTCGGCGCGTTTTCTCAACAAAAGCTGAGTATTGACAGTGAGCTTGTGATGCGCTCTGCCGCCGAAGCACTTCCGCCAACCAGCACTCCTGTTGCTGCAATAGAAAATAAAGAGCCGAGTTATGTTTGGCTTTACCCAGTTTCATTTTTAGCCGTATTAGGGATGGGTATTGGTTTATCCTACCTAATATAACGAGTTTACATTTATGTCATTATTATTAGATGCAATTAAACAGTCAGGTCAGCACGAACAAACCGCGGTTGATCACGATCAAGCTGCACTAGCGCTCAAACAACAGCAAGAACTTAAACGTTATCGTCGATTAGCTTTTTTATTTGGCCTATTACTAGCGGCAATATTAACGCTTATGGCTGGATTTTCGATTGGTAAATGGTTACAGAAAACTAAACCATTTGCCGAGCAGCCAAAGGTCGTTAATAACAACAATGAAGTGACCGAAAGCACCTCGACTGAGATTAAGACAAGCCCTGAAAACGAACAGCCTGCTAAACAAGAGCAAGTAGCACAAATTCAACCTCAGCAAGCTAAAAATAATGCAGGACAAGCAGCTGCTATTCAGCAAGGTCAAGTAATGCAACAAGCAGCGGTACAGCAACAAATGATGCAGCAAGTTCCGGTGCAAGGTCAGCAATATCAATGGGTGCAAGTGCCAGTTAATTCAGCTCCTGTGTACGCCAATCAAGGCTATCAAGTACAACCTCAGTACCAGCAACCGGTATACCAAAATCAGCCTGCGTATCAATCACAGCCACAGTTCTCGCAACCAATGCAGCAAATTAATCCTCAACAAATGAGTAGTAACGGTGTCGATTTAAGTAAATATAAGGTGCTTGGTAAACCACTCGGTAGTCAGCCAGTTCAACCTGTTTCTACATCATCAGCCAATGATGAGTTAAGAGATGTGCCAGATACATTGAAAGACGCTTTTGCTAAGGCTGTTGAAGATGTTGACAGCAAACGTAGTGTCGATATTACTCGAAGTACTAAAAACACGTCCTATGCAGAGCCTATTGAACTCTTGCCAGATGCATTACAAAGCCTTATTCCAACAATTAAATACCAAGCACACATCTATGCTTCAGAAACGTCTAAGCGTTGGATAAAGCTTAATGGCCGAGAGTTATATGAAGGAGATAACATCGGCGTGTTATCTGTGGTTGAAATCACCCCTGAGCAAACTTTATTAAGCTACGATGGTTATGAGTTTACATTAAAAGCATTACAAGACTGGCCTGAGTAGCCAGTCTTACTAAGGGCTAAGGTAAAATAGAGTTCTTAAAGAAGCGGATCAGATCGATATTAAAGTCAGTCGGTCTGACAGCTGCTTCTAAGCTATCGTGACAGCGGCTGTTTGCTAAATCGATATCTTGTACTTCGGTATAGTGTGCATGTTTGGCATTATAAAAAACCTTTACAGAGGGCTTTAATGGGCTGGTAGGGTTACTACGTGTTACCACTCCTAATTTTTGGCTTTCAAGTTTTACCAAGGTGCCAACAGGGTGAATACCGATACACTGTATAAATTTGGTTACTAGGTCTCCATCAAAGCTATCAGGGCAGCCATCTTTAAGTATCTTAAACGCCTTTATTGGCTCCATACCTGCTTTATAGACCCGCTCAGCGGTTAATGCATCATACACATCAACAATTGAAGCCATACGTACGTACAAGCTTATTTCATCAGCGCTTTTACCAAATGGGTAGCCACTGCCATCTAGGCGCTCATGGTGGAACCCTGCTATATCAACAGCAATACCGCTCAAGCCTGCTTGCTCTAAAATCTCTTTACTAAAGCGAGCATGATCTTGAATGGCTTTATATTCGTCATCTGTTAACTTGCCTGGCTTATTGAGAATTTCATCCGGAATATTAATTTTGCCGATATCGTGCAGTAATGCACCTGTGGCAATTTCTTGGATTATCGATCTTTCTATCCCTAAATGTTTGGCAAAAATACTCATTAAAATTGATACGTTGATTGAATGCTCGAGTAGATAAGCATCTTTCTCACGCATACGAGTGATACAGGCGAGGGCGTCTTGATTACGAAAAACCGAATCAATAAAACCGTTTGCTAGGTCTTTAAAAGGAGCTATATCAATTTTATTACCATCACGTATATCGTCAAAGGCTTTGTTTTGTAATGACTTTGCTTCGTTATATAAGCTATTTGCCTTACTCATTTCTGCCGACACACTATGAGTGGTGTGCCAGGGATCAAAAGCAGTGGTGTCGTCAGCAGGTTGTGGGTTATTTTGCTGCTCAACCACTTTATTCTCACTGTCTAAAGTCAGTGTTTTGTTTGGGTCGATAGCTATTTCTAATATACCAGCCTTGATCAGCTTGTCTATGCTTCCCTGTGTTTTTACCCAACCTTGGTTTTTAATACGGATCTTGCCAGTCTGTTTCGTTACACTTTGGACAAACATGCCCGGCTTAAGTTGATTGATAGGGAGTGTTTTCAAGGCCTTTACTTCTAATCGAGTTCAATACTATAAAACTAGCAGAAAATTTGTATCTCGGTAAACAAGAATAATGAAAAGGTATCTTTAAAAATCAAAAAGCCCTCGCAATTGCGAGGGCTTTTATTTAGCTCAGGAGGGGTTAATTTCCTTTAATCAATACGATTACTCGTCGTCTTCAACCAATGTCATTAGTGATGTATTACCACCAGATGCGGTTGTATCAACACTAATTGTTTTCTCAGTTAATAAACGCTTGATTAGCGTGTCGTAGTACTCTGAGCTGATCACTGGCAGAATCGCACCTTTACGCTGTGCTAGCTGCTGGCTGAAGTAGCCTAAACGTGATGAGCGTGCAGCTACAACAGCACCAGCAAGGTGAGGATGTGCTAAAATTGCTTGTAACTGATTAGGTTTAGCAACTTGGAATACACCCTCAGCAATACCTGTTGAAATAAACTTATCCCTAAATGCAACTGCTTCATCAAAGAATAACTCAGAAGCAACCGTGATTACTGTGTTACCAGCAGCTAATGCTGTGATAATTGAAATTGCCCAGAAGTTAAACGATGTGCTCTTGTCGGCATAACAAACTACACAACCACGAGGCTCTAAGTGCAGCGTATTAGACTCACCCGTTGGCCCAGGCAACACAGTGTGTTTACGCATGTGTTTTTCAAGACGGTTAAGCTGTGCACGTGCATCAGCTAAGGTTAACGCTAAGTCATCAGCAAGTTCATCAATGATTTCAACAGTCGCTACTTTTGCAAGTAATTGACGAACAGCAGAAACTCGGTCGTTAAGTGGTGTTGCACGCCAGATTTTTTCATCACGTAATGAGTTATCCATCAGCTTAGCAACTTGCTCAGCAGCACCTGAGTAGTGGTGAGTATCTAACTCATCAGGTGTTAGATTTGTCATTTGTACGTTATCTGGTGATGCTTTTTCTTTCACAAGACGTTGTAAGTAGTTAGGGCCACCGGCTTTAGGGCCTGTACCAGATAAACCACGGCCACCGAAAGGTTGTACGCCAACAATCGCACCGATCATATTACGGTTGATGTAAACGTTACCTGCACGTGACATTTTCGCTAAGTACTCGCAGCGCTCTTCGATACGTGAGTGCACACCCATGGTTAAGCCAAAGCCAGTGCCATTGATTTGATCAATCACATTATCAAGCTCTGTGCCTTTGAAGCGGATGATATGTACACACGGGCCAAAAACTTCGCGTTTAAGCACCGATAAATCTTTGATCTCGTATAAACGAGGTGCAAAGAAATAAGCACCGTTTTCGCTGTTATCAGGAATTGCACATTCATAGTGAAGTGTTGCATTACCTTTTAAGTACTCAACGTGGTCAGTTAAGTTTTTAAGTGCTTTTTCGTCGATAACAGGACCGATATCCGTTGAAAGTAATGAAGGGTCGCCAACGTGAAGCTCTTTTAAAGCGCCTTTAAGCATCTCAATGATGCCATCAGCAACATCTTCTTGTAAGAATAATACACGTAGTGCAGAACAGCGTTGACCAGCACTTTGGAAACCTGAACTGATCACATCATCAACAACTTGTTCTGGTAGAGCTGTTGAGTCAACGATCATACAGTTTTGACCACCGGTTTCAGCGATAAGCGGTACTTGAATATCGTTACGCGCAGCAAGTGTTTGCGAAATGAGAGTCCCTGTTTCTGTAGAACCTGTGAACATAACAGCTTGAATTCGCTCATCAGGAACGATAGTTTTACCTACTTCGCTACCACGAGCAATAACAGGTTGTACAACATGCTCTGGTAAACCTACAGATA
Source organism: Pseudoalteromonas sp. Isolate3 (assembly GCF_022398505.1). NCBI lineage: Bacteria > Pseudomonadati > Pseudomonadota > Gammaproteobacteria > Alteromonadales > Pseudoalteromonadaceae > Pseudoalteromonas > Pseudoalteromonas sp. Isolate3. The sequence goes on from NZ_JAKEVN010000001.1 coordinate 24,355, forward strand.
GCATAAGTTCAATGGTACGAAGAGCAATTAGGCTGGTTTGCTCAGCAGGTTTAGCAATAACTGTGTTACCAGTTACGATTGCTGCGGCAACTTGACCTAAGAAGATAGCAAGCGGGAAGTTCCATGGGCTGATACATAAGATCACACCACGCGCTTCAAAGCGTTCATCTTCTGATAGTTCCTCAGCGCGTGCTGCGTAGTAGCGGCAGAAATCCACTGCTTCACGAACTTCATCGATACCATCTTGGGTAATTTTACCTGCTTCTTTAATACAAATAGCGACAAGTTCATCGTGGTGACGCTCTAGGATATCAGCAACGCGGCGTAGTAAGTTTGCGCGCTCTTTAACAGGTGTCTGTGACCATGATTCAAATGCTTTCTCTGCATTTTCTAAAAGTGCAGTCATCTCTTCTGATGATTGTAATTTCACATGACCAATGATTTCTTTATGGTTTGCAGGGTTCTTCACAGGGATAGAACCTTCAGGCACATCGCTTAATTCAATACGATGCTCTTCAAACCACGTATCAAGGTTTTCTTTAAATGGTGTGATTACATTGATGTCAGTCAAGTCCATGCCTTTTGAGTTAGCACGTTCTTCACCATATAAATCAATTGGCATTTTAATTTGCGTATTGTATTTATTACGTAAACCTTGCAGCGTTTCGACAGGATCAGGTAATAGTGATTCAACAGGCTTAGTGGTATCAACTATCGCATTTACGAATGATGAATTAGCACCGTTTTCTAATAAACGACGTACTAAGTACGCAAGTAAGTCTTCGTGCTGACCAACTGGTGCGTAAACACGACATTGAATTTTTTCTTTCTCAACGATTTGATCAAATAATGACTCGCCCATACCGTGCAAGCGTTGGAACTCAAAACCTTCGTTGTCGCCTTTCGCGACTTCTAAAATTGTTGCTGCAGTATATGCGTTGTGTGTAGCAAATTGCGGATACAGAACATCACGAGCTTCAAGTAGTTTGATAGCACACGCTTTGTAAGAAACGTCAGTGGTCGCTTTACGTGTGAATACAGGGTAGTGATCTAAACCATCTTGCTGAGTCGTTTTGATTTCGGTATCCCAGTATGCGCCTTTTACAAGGCGAACCATTAATTTACGACCAACGCGACGAGCAAGTTCTGCAACCCACTCAACTACAAAAATAGCGCGTTTTTGATATGCTTGAACTGCTAAACCAAAGCCGTTCCAGTTACCTAAATCGTCATCGCTAAATACTGCTTCAATCACATCTAGTGAGATATCTAAACGGTCAGCTTCTTCAGCATCAACAGTAAAGCCGATATCGTAGCTTTTCGCTGCAAGCGCAAGCTCTTTTAACTTAGGTACGATTTCAGCGATAACACGCTCGCGATGAGTGAATTCATAGCGCGGGTGAATTGCAGATATCTTAACTGAGATACCCGGGCTTTTGATTGGACCACGGCCATTTGCCGCTTTACCAATTGCGTGGATAGCAGTCATATAGCTTTGGAAGTAACGCTCAGCATCTTTCATGGTGCGCGCGCCTTCACCTAGCATATCGTATGAATATACGTAGCCTTTTTGCTCTTTATCCGCTGCACGTTCAATTGCTTCGTCAATAGTACGACCCATAACGAATTGCTTACCCATGATCTTCATCGCGAAGTTCACAGATTTACGAATAACAGGCTCACCTAGACGACCTATTGTTTTCTTAAGCACACCGAACTGTTGCTCTTTCGATTTGTCGCTGTAATTAACCATTTTACCGGTTACTAACAGACCCCAAGATGAGGCGTTTACAAATAAAGAATCGCTGCTACCTAAATGAGAGCTCCAGTCACCTTTAGCAAGTTTGTCACGAATTAGTGACTCTTGCGTCGCTTTATCTGGAACGCGTAATAGTGCTTCTGCAAGACACATTAAAACAACGCCTTCTTCACTTGAAAGTGAAAACTCATTTAATAGTGCATCTACACCGCTTTGACCATCCTGATCGCGACGGATATTTAAAACCATTTGACGAGCACGTTCCCACGCTCGGCTACGCGCTTTCACGCCTACTTCAGCCAAAGGCAAAATGTGATCAATAACCGCATTTTCGTCAATACGGTAGAAATCACGGATCTTTTGTCTAATTGGACATTCAGTTGTCAAATCGCCATTAAATAGCATATGTAACCCTCTGGTGTGTGGAGTCTAAAAAATGAACTAATTGCATTTCTTACCATTGATATAATTCGTGCATTCTAATTAAAATCCAGCAGAATATGCTGGTTAAATTTTTCGATTTACGATAATTTACAGGGCATACCGTTAACTTAGCCGCATAAAATTCTGTTATGACCAGTCCGAATAGATTACGCATGTTAGATCGCATCGATTTAGCAATTTTAGACGCTCTGCAAAAAAATGGCAGAATATCGAACGTAAACCTCGCAAAACAGGTAAACCTGAGCCCAAGCCCGTGTCTAGACCGTGTAAAACGTTTAGAGCAAGAAGGCTACATCGAAGGCTACTACGCAAAGCTTAGCGAAGGTAAACTTAACCAGAGCTTGTTAGCGCACGTGCAAGTATCCTTGGTGACATCTAATACATCTGTTTTTAAAGTGTTTCGCGAGTATATTTTAAATATTCCTCAAGTCGTTGAATGTGACATGGTTGCTGGTGGCTATGACTATTTATTAAAAGTGCGAGTCTCAGATATGGATGAATACCGCCAAGTGCTTGGAGATTTAGTTGATATTCCAGGGGTTGGTACACATCATACTTATATGGTTATCGAAAAAATTAAACAAGATACCGGACTTAGATTCGATATATAGATACAAAAAAAGCACCAATAGGTGCTTTTTTGCAGTTTTACCGGTTATGCCCAGCCGTCATAGCGTTTACGGCGAGATAACACTACAGTTAGGATAATGCCTAACAGTAAACCAATAAATGCAATGGCACCGCCATAAGTTAATAGCTGGCGTTTCTCTTTAGCACTTGCGGTTTGTTTTGCATTACGCTCAGACTCGATGGTGTTCTTAAGGGTTTCGATTTGCTTGCTAAGTGCTAGGTTTTGATCTGTCAGTGCTCTATTTTGTTCTTGTAATTGCGGCAGCTCAATCTCTGCTTGACGAAGTTGCTCTTGCATTAACGTCATATCATTATTTAGGGCTTGAAATTGTTGTTGGATACCTGCATTTTCGGTTACGAATTTTGCTTCTACCCAGCCTTCACGATCTTTATCATCACGAATTTTAAAGTAACCATTATCTTCATCCGATAACAACATAACTTGTGTACCTGCATCGACTGAGCCCAGTATACGGTAGTTTTTGCTTGGACCAGAGTGCATAAAGGTGTACAGGTTATCGACTATATAGGCGGTGTTTTGGCTGTCGCTGCTTGGCGCTTCTTCTGCGTAACTAATAAAAGAGGTGGCCGCAAGGAGCAACCCAAAAATACACTGTTTTAACATCAATCTACCTTGTTAATGTGATCTTGCCTAGAAGTGGCTAAATTTATAATTTCTTTAAGTATAGAGATAGTAGGGATTTCAACTATCAATAGCAAGGCTGATATTGTAATCCGTGATTAGACTTGGTCGCAAAAATCAGGAAAAAATTTGCATTAAGTAGCTGCTTTGTTTATTTTGAGCACTTATTTATTTTAAATGTACTCCGCAAAACGAATGGATACTGAGATAGAACTGAAGTTTTTGGTGTCAGATGCCGTTGTTCCACTGATCCCCGCATTAATTACCCAATTTGCAAAAACCGTTACTAATAAACCGTCGCGAAGCTTACAAAATGCTTATTACGATACGCCAAGCCGAGAATTACGTGCTTTAGATATTGGCCTACGCACTCGTTGTTGCGATAGTGATTGTGAGCAAACCATCAAACTTGCCGGCGAAGTGGTTGGTGGTCTTCATCAGCGCCCTGAATACAACTTGCCACTCACAGGTAATCGCCCTGATTTACTTGCTTTTGATGCCGCTATTTGGCCGCATGGAATGCAAGTGTCTGCCATTGCTGAGAATCTATACCCAATTTTTAGTACAAATTTCATTCGCCGTACATGGTTACTCGAAACCGAAAATGGTGCAAAAATTGAAGTGGTGTTAGATAAAGGTGAAGTTGCTGCATCGGGTCAGGTTGAGCCTATTTCTGAACTTGAAATCGAACTTATCGAAGGTAGCCGCAATGAACTGTTTGCATTAGCGGATAAATTAGTTAGTGAGAGTCATGTTCGCTTAGGTCTTTATTCTAAAGCTGCACGTGGTTATGGGCTTGCCGATGACAAGCCATTAAAAGCAAGTAAATCAATCGGCTTTGTGCCGTTAAAACGTGATGCTACGCAAGAGCAAGCATTAATCGAAAGTATCAACTACGCGATTCGTTTTGTACAAAAACATGAAGCGTGTTACTTCATTAAACCGAGTTTAAAAACGCTTAAGCGTGTGACCGATGGTATTCGTTTAATTCGTCATACATTTTGGCTTTTTGACGACATTGTTAGCAAAGACGACACTGAATCATTGCGCACTGAGTTAAAGTGGTTATTAAGTGAATTAGCTTGGGTTGAAAATGCAATTCAGCTAAAAACGTACACTTCAAAGCGCCATGCATACTACAAAAAGATCAACAGTGCGCCAGAGCTCACACAGGTTATTAATGACTTAAAAGAACTACAGCCAAGCATTGACGATATTGAAACACTATTCCATAGCACCCGATACAACCGCTTGCTATTACAGCTAACGACGTGGTTAATTGAAAAGCAATGGCGCAAATCATGGGGGCAAGCTGAGTTTCAGGCTGCGGAAAAACCGGTTGCCGATATTGCTAAGCGTTTATTTGCTAAAGATTGGCACGACATGCACGAGCTCATTCCTGAGCAGCAAGTGTTTACAGATAAAGATTATTTGGCACTGCGCACGCGTCTTGAAAACTCATTACTTAGCGGCAACTGCTTAGGGGCTTTGTTCGATAGAGAAGATCGAAATGAGTTTCGTATGCCGTGGGTCGATATCTCGCATGGTATTTATGAGTTAAGTACCCTTGAGTACTTAAAGCAATTATGTGCAGGACAAGACGACTTAGAGCTGACAAAAATTCAATCATGGCTTGATCAAAAGTCTGAATTTTTAGTGAGTGCAATGGAGCAAAGTCGCCACGCTTCATTTAATACAGACCCTTACTGGCTGTAAATCAATGCGCTTTGGCCTATGGATTGGGTTAGCATGGTTGAGTTTATCGGCATTTGCTAATCCTATCGAATGGAAAACTTACAAACAGCAAGACGATATTAAAGTTAGCTATAAAAAACACGACACTGGCATTGTAGAAATTAATGCCTCTGTGCTGGTTAAAAATGCCAAAGCAAGTGACTTTATGGCGTTGTTAAGTGATACCGACAATGCACCAAATTGGCTTGAAAATGTAAAAAGCGTGACCTTAATGGAGCGCTTAAGCCCCTCGGAAACGCTTGTTTACACCCATTTTAATTCGCCTTGGCCGGTGTCAGACCGAGATTTAGTGAGTTACTCTTGTTATCATGCTTTGGATGAACACAAAACAGAGTTACAAATCAAAAGCCAACCGTATGCAAAAGCCGAAGTTGCAGGCATTGTGCGTATTAAAGACCTTACCGCTTATTGGCGTTTAGAAGAGCAACAAAGCAATTTGTTGGTACGCCATCAAGCCTATGCAGATCCAAGTGGCTCAATTCCCCGCTGGTTAAGTAATAAAGTGTCGTTAAAAAGCGTCTATAAAACTCTAGAAGCACTCCGAGAACAATTAGCTAATAATCAATTTTCTCGTATCAAATCACCCAGCCGTATCGGTTCATGCCCTCATTTTGAGTAGTAATACAAAAATATTACATATAATTACAAAAGATTGATTGAAATTGTTCCTTTTTTAAATACACTCTGTTTCGTTTTTATTACAGGGATATTGTATTTATGGAACTTAAGCCGTTTGCTACAAGTCGGTGGTATGCCTTTGTTGAGGAAAATACTCGGTTGGCAATGTTATGGCTAGCTGGTGTCACTTTATTTATGGCATTTAGAGTGTTTTTCTTATTCTATTTTTATGACCATCTTAGTAGTCCTTTAACACTCGATACATTTGCAACGACATTAAAAGCAGGCTTTGCCTTTGATTCTGCTGCTGCTGGTGTTTGCTTAGCAATTCCATTTATTTTTAACTGTTTCTTACAACCAATTCGAAAATCGCATTGGGTTGCTAGTGTTCGTCATTACAGTGCTCAGATATATCTTAGTTTAAGCGTGTTACTATGTGTTGTTAGTGTGACCTACATAGCTGAGTATGGTAGTCAGTTTAATTACTTCATGTTTGAAGGGCTGCATGACGATCAGGCCGCAATTCTCAAGACAGTCGCTATGCAATATAAACCATGGGGTAGTGTCATTACATTATGTGTTTTATTGTATTTTTCATTTAACATTTGCAATTGGATTAATCGGCATCAGCTTCATGTACTGAGTAATTTGTTTACGGATTGTAAAGTCAAGCGCACAGTGCTTGTTATAATCATGGTTGTTTTAACAATTTGTGCTGTAAGAGGGTCTTTTGAATCTCGCCCTGCAATGCGCAAATGGTCTGCAGTGACACCAGATCCTTTCGCCAATAACTTAGTCATAAATCCGTTGAGAAGCTTTATATACGCAATCAGAGATTATAATGAACTTCAGAGTCATGGCGCTAACTCCAAGAATCCTTATTTAGCTAATGATCAATCTATTAGCGAACCGCTAATTAATTTAAAGCATACTACAACTGGCGTACTTACTACGCAGCCATCGAGAATATTTCTTATCATAATGGAAAGTTATGATTCGTGGCCATTGCAAGAAAAGTATTTTGGGCTAGGTCTTACAACACAGTTACAAAAACTGGCTGAAAAAGGTTTGTATTTCCCAGATGCATTGCCTGCAGCGAGTAGCACAATGAACTCGCTTTCAAGCATCTTATCCGGCATTCCTTATGCAGGCGTTAATATGAGCAAGATTGGCCCACAAAAACCAGCTAGTCCAATGTCGTTATTCGAGCAATTGGAACAGCAAGGCTATCGCAGCCAGTTTTTTTATGGGGGGTTATTGTCTTGGCAGAATATTGGGACATACGCAAAATCACAAGGTGTTGATAGATTATATTCAGCAGCAGACATGGGAGGTAAAGGTTCAGCTGGTGTGTGGGGTATAGATGATCAACAACTATTCGAACTGGTTGCTAATAAAGCGAAAGAAAATACCTTTAATGTTGTAATGACAACCAGTTATCACGGACCTTTTAATTTAAATTTAAAACAGTATGGCTACCCCTTGGAGTCTATTGATGATTACCCTTCAGCATTACGAGAGTTAAACTCAGAACTTTTGTCGCCCTATACACTTGGCCACCTTTGGTATGCGGACCATATGCTTGGAGAGTTTGTTGATAAGATGGAGTCGCAATACCCTGATGCACTTTTTGTTATTACTGGCGATCATTACAGCCGTCGTTACATTCATGACCAGCCTAATTTATATGAACTCACTCATGTACCCATTGTTTTTTATGGTCAAGCTATACAGCAACTAAAGGCAGAACCGCAGCTGGCCAGCCATATGGATATTGCTCCTACAATTTTGAATTTGGTGGCAAAGCCAAATAGTGCATTCTATAGCGTTGGTAAATCACTATTATCACCAACAACAGACCGGACAATTTTTGGCTTTCAGACAGCTCGCAAAGGACAACAATTATGGCGAGGTGACTTTTCGGGGATTTATGAATATCATTTGATCAACGAAAAGCAGCGATATGATGTGCGTTACAACAAACAAAGCACACCTTTTGCAAAAATAGATGACGCAACATTCAACGCATATAACCAATATATGGGCATAGCGTGGCACTTGTTGCTAAAAGGCGAGCAGTAGGAAAAGCATGAAAGAACCAAAAATTCCCTTGGTTAATAAGCCAAATGGTATTGGTATTGGACGCATTTTTAAAGCAACTAAATGTTCAGTTAAAGGATTTAAAGCGGCATTTAAAGAAGAGTCCGCATTTCGCTCTGAAATCTACCTAGGGGTGTGTTTATTACCTTTATCAGTCGTGCTTGCACAGTCTTTGAATCATTGGTTAGTGCTGTTTATTCCTTACTTATTACTATTAATCGTCGAGTTACTTAACTCGTCAATAGAAGCACTGACTGACCGAGTAGGGATTGAGTATCATGTATTATCAGGGCGTGCTAAAGATATGGCTTCAGCGGCAGTGACATTGGCGTTGCTAATTCTAGCCTTAGTCTGGGGTGTGGCAGTTTACGAAAAAATTATAAGTTATCTTTAAATCAGATAAGCCAGAAATAAAAAAAAGCGCCGAAGCGCTTTTTTATTTTATCTAACCTATTACAGACCAGCTGCTGCGCGAAGTGCGTCTGCTTTGTCTGTGCGCTCCCAAGGGAACTCTTCACGACCGAAGTGACCGTAAGCCGCAGTCGGTTGATAGATAGGACGCTCAAGATCAAGCATATGGATTAAGCCGTAAGGGCGAAGATCAAAGTGCTCACGTACTAATTCGATTAGACGCGCTTCTTCTAATTTACCTGTACCAAATGTTTCGATACTGATTGATGTTGGCTCTGCAACACCGATAGCGTAAGAAACTTGTAGCTCACATTTATCAGCAAGGCCAGCAGCAACCACGTTTTTAGCAACGTAACGTGCAGCGTATGCAGCGCTGCGGTCAACTTTTGATGGATCTTTACCAGAGAATGCACCACCACCGTGACGAGCCATACCACCGTATGTATCAACGATGATTTTACGACCTGTAAGACCACAGTCACCCATTGGGCCACCGATTACGAAACGGCCAGTTGGGTTGATGAAGAACTTAGTTGCGCTTGAGATAAGCTCAGCAGGAAGAACCGGTTTAATGATAGTTTCCATTACCGCTTCAACTAAGTCGTTTTGTGAGATTGAATCACAGTGTTGAGTTGAAAGAACAACTGCATCAATGCCAACAGGCTTGCCATTTTCGTATGCAAACGTTACTTGAGATTTTGCATCTGGGCGTAACCAGTTAAGCTCACCGCTTTTACGAACTTCAGCTTGACGCTGAACTAGACGGTGTGAATAAGTGATTGGTGCAGGCATTAAAACGTCAGTTTCGTTACATGCATAACCGAACATTAGACCTTGGTCACCAGCACCTTGCTCTTCAGGACGAGCACGGTCAACACCTTGGTTGATGTCTGGAGATTGCTTACCGATAGTGTTTAGGATTGCACAAGAGTCAGCATCGAAACCCATGTCAGAGTGCGTGTAACCGATTTCACGTACTGTTTTACGTGTGATTTCTTCGATATCAACCCAAGCGCTAGTTGTGATTTCACCACCAACCATCACCATACCAGTTTTAACGTAAGTCTCACATGCAACACGGGCATGAGAATCTTGCTCTAAGATAGCATCTAGAACCGCGTCAGAGATTTGGTCCGCGATTTTATCCGGATGACCTTCAGAAACAGATTCAGAAGTAAATAAATGTTTTGCCATTGTATTTCTGCTCACAAATATTGCGCTTCACAAACGTCGGTAATAGCGCTAAAAAATTAAGGGGCGTATTTTATCGAAAACAAATATGTTTGCATAGTAATTTTACGCCTAGACGTCCATTTAAAATTACTAATAACGTATTGTTCTTAATAAACGCCCATAATTGGTGCATTTAATGCGGATTTTTAATTGCACTGTACCCTTACAATAAGTAAGAATGGGGCTTCATAAACAACCAGCGCAAATACATAAAGGTAGGAGAATTCATGCCATCACGCAAAGAACTTGCAAATGCTATTCGCGTCTTATCAATGGACGCAGTACAACAGGCCAAATCTGGCCACCCTGGCGCCCCTATGGGCATGGCAGATATCGCGGAAGTACTATGGCGCGATTATCTAAAGCACAACCCTACGAATCCAGAGTGGGCAGACCGCGATCGATTTATTCTTTCGAATGGTCATGGTTCAATGCTGATCTATTCTCTACTGCACTTAAGTGGCTATGACTTACCACTAGAAGAAATTAAAAACTTCCGTCAAATGCACTCAAAAACACCAGGTCACCCAGAGTATGGTTACGCTCCTGGTATTGAGACTACTACGGGCCCATTAGGTCAAGGGATCACAAATGCAGTGGGCATGGCAATCGCCGAAAAAGCGCTAGCTGCACAGTTTAACCGTGAAGGCCACGATATTGTTGATCACTTCACGTACGCATTCATGGGCGATGGCTGCTTAATGGAAGGTATTTCTCACGAAGCCTGTTCATTGGCCGGTACATTAGGCCTAGGTAAACTAGTTGCGTTTTGGGATGACAATGGCATCTCAATTGATGGTGAAGTAGAAGGTTGGTTCAGCGATGACACACCAGCACGCTTCAAAGCATACGGCTGGCACGTAGTAAGCGATGTAGATGGTCATAACCCAGATGCAATTCGCGCCGCAATCGAAGAAGCTCGCAGCATTACTGATAAGCCATCACTCATTTGTTGTAAAACAGTGATTGGTTACGGTTCACCTAACAAATCAGGTAGCCATGACTGTCACGGTGCACCTCTAGGCGAAGACGAAATTAAAGCATCTCGTGAGTTCCTAGGTTGGACTGGCGATGCATTTGAGATCCCTGCTGATATCTACAGCGAGTGGGATGGCAAAGAAAAAGGTAAGCAACTAGAAGCAAGCTGGGACGAAAAATTTGCCGCTTACGCAAGCGCGTACCCTGAACTTGCTGCTGAGTTTAAACGCCGTACAAATGGTGAGTTACCAGCTGATTGGGCTGAAAAGTCACAAGCTTACATCGAAGAGTTACAAGCAAACCCAGCAAACCCAGCAACTCGTAAAGCATCACAAAATGCATTAAACGCGTTTGGTCCATTATTACCAGAATTCATGGGTGGCTCTGCTGACCTTGCTGGTTCAAACTTAACACTTTGGGATGGTTCAAAAGGCTTAGAAGCAAACGATGCAAGCGGTAACTATATTTTCTACGGTGTACGTGAATTTGGTATGTCAGCGATTATGAATGGTATTGCACTGCACAAAGGCTTTATCCCTTACGGCGCTACTTTCTTAATGTTCATGGAATACGCTCGTAACGCAGTACGTATGGCGGCATTAATGAAGCAGCCGAGCATCTTCGTATACACGCATGATTCAATTGGTTTAGGTGAAGATGGTCCAACGCACCAACCAGTAGAGCAAATTGCTAGCATGCGTTTAACGCCAAACTTAGTGAACTGGCGCCCATGTGACCAAGTTGAGTCTGCAATTGCGTGGCAACAAGCTATTGAACGTAAAGATGGCCCAACGTCACTGATTTTCACTCGCCAAGGCCTTGAGCAACAAACGCGAACTGCACAGCAGTTAGCTGATGTGAAAAAAGGTGGTTACGTACTTAGCTGTGACGGTGAGCCAGAACTTATCCTTATCGCAACGGGCTCTGAAGTACAGCTTGCACAAGATGCCGCTGCAGAACTTCGTTCACAAGGTAAAAAAGTACGCGTGGTATCTATGCCTTCAACTGATCTATTTGATGAGCAAGACGCTGCATATAAAGAAAGCGTACTACCAGCAAGCGTAACACGCCGCGTAGCAATCGAAGCGGGCATCGCAGACTACTGGTACAAATACGTAGGCCTAAATGGCGCAGTAGTAGGTATGACAACATTCGGTGAGTCAGCACCGGCAGGCGAACTATTCAAGCACTTTGGTTTCACTGTTGAAAACATCGTAAACAAAGCAAACGCTTTGTTCTAAGCTTTAGCCGCTAAAATTTAAAAGCCCGCCCTGTATAACCACAGCGCGGGTTTTTTATTGCGGTTAGCTAGAGCAAAGTGAAACCTAACGGTTTTAGCTCTCAGCTTTCAGCCGTCAGCTTTAAAAATTCCTCACCGTAGGCGTGAAATTTATTTGGCGGGAAAAGTCATGTTTCTAAGTTAAATACCAGAAGTCAGATTTGAGTTTGCTACTTTCGCCTTTTAAATGAAGGCTATGCGCCAAAAATTGGATTCACATCCATACTTTTGTGGAGAATACGGATAATCTCAATATTTTGACTGCCGATTTGACGATAAAAGATTACGTGGCTTCCTTGTGGAAATTTTCTGTAGCTATCGCGAATTTCGTCACAGTCTTTATCAATTTCAGGGTTTTCGGCTAATAGCCAGAATATGTCATCAAACTGTTTTAGATAAATATTTCGCTGTTTACGACCCCTGCGTCGAGATGTAAACAAGGCTGCATCTTTTAAATCAGATTTTGCCTTGTTAGTTAACTAAAATGGCCTCATTTTATTTCATTTTTATCTAATTCATTGATAAACGAATCAAGGTCATAATCCGCAACTCCACTATTTTCACCTTCAATAAGTAATTGGCGTAAAGTGTTCATTTTCGTTTTTTGGCTTTCAAGTAAACGTAAAGCGGCGCGTATGACTTCACTTGCTGAGCCATAGCGGCCGCTTTGGAGTTGATTAGCAATAAAACTGTCAAAATGGTCACCCAAAGTAATGCTAGTGTTTTAGCCATGATATAGCCCTTAATACCAATAGATACCTAAATATGGTATCGGTTTGAGCTTGGATGCAAGGCGCGTTACAAAGCGTTAAAGCCATATTCTTTGAGGTTCCATTATAACGATCCATTCAGATACTCGCGCTAAAGCCTGTCCTACAACAATTGTACGATCTTACAGCTAATCCGGCTTGATTATTTCTCACCCAGCCCAACTTGAATACTAAACCGACAACTGGCAATGTCTATACGTTAATAACAAAACATCTCAGGAGTAAGTATGACTCAGTTTGACAGTGTAAGTGTTGTAAAAAAAGCGAATGTCTATTTTGATGGAAAAGTTTCGAGCCGTGTTGTGCTATTTGCCGATGGTAGCACTAAAACATTGGGCTTTATGCAGCCAGGAGAATTTGAGTTTGGCACAAATCAAAAAGAGCACATGGAGCTGCTAGCGGGAGAGTGGCAAGTATTACTGCCAGGCGAAACACAGTGGCAAACCATGAAGGCGGGAGATTCATTTAATGTAGACGCGAACGTTACCTTCCGCGTCAAGGTAACTGATTTCGCAGATTATTGTTGCTCGTACACTTAATGAGCAGATGTTAACCTCTCTGAACAGCCCGTGTGGTGCGGGCTTTTGCATACTTTATCCGCAACGCATGATCTAAATCATCAGTGGTTACAATCAATTACTAATTATCTGCAATTTTCGCTTGTGTTAATTCAATTCGCCCCCAATACTAACTGTGAGGTAACAATAAAAAAGGATACCCTATGAAGATTAATATTTCTGGTCATCATGTTGACGTTACTGACTCTGTAAGAGAGCACATCAACGAGAAGTTCTCGAAAATTGCAAGCCATTTTCCATCACTAATATCTCTTGATATTATTCTTTCAAAAGAACATCACAAACATCAAGCTGAGATCAGCACAACCTATGAAGGTGCAAGTTTATCAGTAAAAGCTGAGGATGATGTGATGTACCCAGCAATTGCAAGTGCCGCAAAAAAACTAGATGCATCTCTGAAGCATCGTAAAGGGCAAATGAAAGCCAAACTACACGAAAAGCCGGTCAGTACTACACCGGAAATTGCCCACGAAATCATTCAGGAAATGAATCTGAGCTAATTATAATTCGCCAGTCCAAGTGACTAGCCTTAAAACTTAACCTAAAAAAGCCAACCGTTGCGAAACGCTTGGCTTTTTTAGTTTTATTATTCAGCCTTCAGCCGTCACTCAGGTTGAAATTCAAAAAGTTAGCGAGTTACTAGGGGAAAGAGTAAAGTTTGCGAGATACGAGACGTAGGAGGCGTTTTAACGCCGAACAAAAATGGAGATATTAGATATCAGTCGTTAGAAGTCAGATTAAAAAAAAACAACGAGTAGCGAGTTACTTGACACAAGTGGTAGGTAGTCTAGTGTTGCTAACTTGCTAACTTGCTAACTTGCTAACTTGCTAACTTGCTAACTTGCTAACTTGCTAACTTGCTAACTTGCTAACTTGCTAACTTGCTAACTTGCTAACTTGCTAACTTGCTAACTTGCTAACTTGCTAACTTGCTAACTTGCTAACTTGCTAACTTGCTAACTTGCAGCAGTATCAAATTGGCAATCTAAATTAAATGCTCTAGGACCGGGTATTTTAATGGCTACAGCCGCCATTGGTGGCTCACATCTAGTAGCATCAACACAAGCAGGGTCGTTATTCGGCTGGCAGCTATTTTGGCTGATTATTGTAGTAAACGTATTGAAGTACCCATTCTTTCGATTTGGCATGGAGTACACACTCGCGACTAAGCAAAGTTTAGTTGAGGGCTATAAGCAAAAAGGGCCTGGGTATTTCTATAGTTTTATTGCGCTTAATATTGTTGCCGCTGTGGTGAACACTGCAGGGGTTTTATTATTAACGGCTAGCCTGCTGCACTACGCATTACCTATTACTATTTCTGTAACCTTATTATGCTGGCTGATTTTGGCTGTATGTTTGCTTATTTTGTTATTGGGGCACTTTAAAGCGCTCGATAATGTTTCTAAGCTAATTATGGGGCTGCTAACGGTTACAACAGTAGCTGCGTTGATAGTAGCGATTAATAATGGCGTTATGAATAATGGAACAGCGGCGTCTGTTGACTATGTGGGCCCGTCGCCTTATGAACTTGCCATGCTTGGCTTTATGGTTGCTTTGATGGGCTGGATGCCTGCACCTATCGAAATATCAGCAATTAGCTCACTGTGGCTAAAAGAAAAGCAGCAGCAACAAGCGGTGACAAAACAACAAGGCTTGTTTGATTTTAATTTGGGTTACTGGCTTACCGCAGCACTGGCGCTCGTGTTTTTCTCACTAGGTGTATTAGTGCAATATGGTCAAGCACAAGCTGTGCAATTAGGTGGCGTGGCCTTTGCTAAGCAGCTAATTGATATGTATGCCCTCACTATGGGCGAGTGGGCAAGGCCGCTGGTTTCGGGTATCGCTTTTTTATGTATGTTTGGTACCACGCTAACAGTGCTTGACGGCTACGCCAGAACATTAAATGAGTCGCATAAACTGCTATCGATTAAACAATCTAAACATAGTTTAAATATGTGGTTATTACTGCAAGCATTTGCTGGCATGGCAGTGATTTTATTTTTTAAATCAGCCCTTGGGCCAATGCTTACTTTTGCAATGACCCTCGCTTTTGTAACGACTCCCGTATTTGCATGGCTGAACTTTAGTTTAGTGCGCTCAGAACCTAGCATTCATCACTCACCTTTATTACGCACCCTAAGCTGGCTGGGTTTGCTTTATTTAGTTGGCTTTGCACTGGTGTTTTTGGTTTGGAAGGTAATGTAAAGGGAGCTATCAGCTTTCAGCCGTCAGCTGACGGCTCTAACTCAACTCCCTAATGGCATTACTAATCCCATCTAGCGTGAGTGGGTACATGCGGTTGTCCATTAGCTGCTTTATAAAATCAATCGATTGATAATAGCGCCAGTGTTCAACAGGTTGTGGGTTGAGCCAAGCGACTTTATCAAAGTGATTGGTTATGCGATTTAGCCAGGCACTGCCAGGCTCTTCATTCCAATGTTCTACGCTGCCACCGGGGTAGGCTATTTCGTAGGGCCCCATAGTGGCATCGCCAACAAAGATCACCTTGTAGTCGCTGGTGAACTTGTTAATCAAGGTCATGGTATCAATCACATTTGAGTGGCGACGTTCGTTGTCTTGCCAAACATGTTCATATAAACAGTTATGAAAATAGTAAAACTCAAGGTGTTTAAACTCGCTGTGTGCAGCGCTAAATAACTCTTCACAGGTATGAATGTAATCATCCATTGAACCGCCGATATCAAACAGCATCAATACTTTTACTGCATTGTGGCGCTCTGGAGCCATTTTTACATCTAGCATACCGCCTTGCTTTGCCGTTGCGCGGATAGTTTCGGTTAGATCGAGTGTATCGCTGGCACCAGTGCGGGCAAATTTACGCAGTTTTTTAAGAGCAAGTTTAATGGTGCGAGAACCTATTTCACGGTCGCTATCAAGGTTTCGGTAGCTGCGTTTATCCCATACTTTCACTGCACGGCGATGTCGATTACCGTCTTGACCTATTCGCACACCTTCTGGGTTATAACCATAGGCGCCAAATGGCGAAGTGCCACCAGTACCCACCCACTTATTACCCCCAGCATGGCGCTTTTGTTGCTCTTCAAGGCGTTGCTTGAGGGTTTCCATGAGTTTATCAAGGCCGCCCATGGCTTGTAATTGCGCTTTTTCTTCGTCGCTTAAATGCTTTTCAAACTCTTTACGCAGCCAATCATCAGGCAAGGCATGTTGTTGTTTTAAGCTTTCGAGAAGATCAAGGTCAGCGATTCCACTAAAGTAATCAGCAAAGGCTTTATCAAAACGGTCAAAATGGGTTTCATCTTTAACCATGATGGTACGCGCTAAGTAATAAAACGCGTCAACGTCTGCAAAAATAACCCCTTGCTTGAGCGCATTGATCAAATCAAGTAGCTCTCGCAAACTAACTGGTAAGCGGTATTCGCGAAGCTTAAAGAAAAACGCAATTAACATCTTAACGGCGGCTCATAAAAGCAAGTTTTTCGATTAAGCTAATGTCTTGCTCGTTCTTTAATAACGCCCCAAACATCGGCATTAAGCCACCTTTTTGGCTTTTATCATGCAGTGTTTTAGCGTCTATATCTTCAGCCATCAGTAGCTTTAACCAATCAAGCAATTCGCTGGTTGATGGCTTTTTCTTAATGCCGTTTACTTCACGTAGATTAAAGAACACCTCAAGTGCTTGGCGAACTAAATCTTGTTTAACGTGAGGGTGGTGTACATCGATAATCTGTGCCATTTCTTCGCTACTTGGAAAATCAATGTAATGGAAAAAACAACGACGTAAAAAGGCATCTGGCAGCTCTTTTTCGTTATTCGACGTAATGATCACAATCGGACGTTGCTTAGCAATCACTCGCTCGCCGGTTTCATAAACATGAAACTCCATTTTATCGAGTTCTAATAGCAAGTCGTTTGGAAATTCGATATCGGCTTTGTCGATTTCATCAATCAATAGCACTGGGCGTTTATTATGTTGCTCTCCATAGGTAAAGGCTTGCCATAATTTGCCTTTTACAATGTAGTTGCTGATATTGTGCACACGCTCATCACCTAACTGACTGTCGCGCAGGCGTGATACCGCATCATATTCATAAAGGCCTTGCTGCGCTTTAGTGGTTGATTTGATGTGCCATTGAATCAGCGTGGTGTCTAAGCTTTTCGCAAGCTCTTCCGCCAGCATGGTCTTGCCTGTGCCTGGCTCACCTTTTATAAGCAGGGGTTTTTCGAGCAAGATTGCTGCGTTAACCGCTTGTTTTAATGAGTTACTGGCAATGTAGTTATCGGTTGAATTAAAAAGCACGATGTCACCTTATCTGGTCTGAGCAGTGATTAATAACGTCATGATGCCACAGTTAGACGACGTCTGAAAGGTATGCAAAACGCGGTACAGTTTTCCCCTCTACAATGACTGTTTCTGTAAACATACTGAGCGGGCGTGCCCACATACCAAATTCTCCGTATAGCGCTTGGTAAATTACCAGTGGCTCATTGCTTTCGCTATGAGTAGCAACATATTCAACTTTATATTTTGGGCCTTTGTAATGTTGGTAAATACCAGGTTTGATTGTCATGTGTTTATCTCGCATCTTGGAGTCATTTGGGTATAATTGCAGTTTGCACATTATACGCTGAAACAAACTGCCTAAACTATGAATTATATTTCGTTAGATGAATACAAAAAAGCCTGGGTTTTCCGTCATAAAGATATGCCTATAAGCAACGAAGACGCAGCGCAAATTAAACCTATGAGTGCTGAACGCGCTGCGGTTTTATGGACCACTATGGTAAGCCGTGAGCATGACCACCCGGACTTTTTTGATAAAACAGATTGGTGTGGCAAAGAAGACAGCTTTTCAGAAACCATTAACTGGGAAAATGCGTGGGAAGCTGGTGATGAGCAGTTACCAGAAGAGATCCTTAACCACTTAGCGTGGGAAGCAAACACCACTGTGTATTTTTGTATGGCTCGCGACAATATTATTGAAACCAGTTTTGCGGTTTTTAAACGTTGTTGGCAAAACTTTATGTTTTTAGCTGATGGTAGTTTGTTATTAGGTAAAAAGCGTGATGCAGTGGTGCAGTTTTTAGAAACTGGCAACGCAAAATTGGGTAAAAAAGGCGCAGTAAAGTAGCGCTCAATAAACGCTCTATGCTATAAAACAGTCAAGCATTTGTTTTATAAGAGCGCGCATTGTCTAAACCAACTTCACAGAGCGAACACTCGCAACAAGCCGAAATTTGGCAGACTGATGCCGATCGTGCTTTGTATGCGCAGTTATGCAACGCATTTTATGCTCGTGAGATCCCACGTTTGGTTGATGAACCAGATGCTGCAAGGCTAAAACGCTTATTAGCAAGCTTGCCCTACTACATAGAGCGTTTGGCTATGCGTATTGTGAGTGGTGATGCGCCATTGCAGCTAGATTCACAAAACGGTAGTTGGCTTGAAAAACAAAAAACAACGCCGCCAGTTTATAATAAAAAAGACTCAGAAGAGTTTTATAGTCACCATGCTAAGCGCGGGTTAATTGTTCCCGTGCTAATTAATGACGAACAATGTACTACGGTGCGCATAGACAGCTTAGATCAAGTAAGCGACAATAAGGTACATTGCAACGAGCTTGGTTGGTTTGATAATTCAGGTGAATCGTTAGAGCACACACATGTACACCTGTTAAAGCCTGCAAAAGCGGTGATGGCAGCTGCGTGCTGTGGCCATCAATGGCAATTTAATAAACGCACTACACCTAAGCGTTTGTCATTAAGAGAAATGCTACTTGCAAGCAATATAAATTGGCGTAATTTAAAACGCCCTTTGACTTAATTTAACCGCGAAGGAGTGTTCAATGCGGGTTTTTCAATTCGCCTTGTTATGTTTGGCTTTATTTATTCAGTATCGCTTATGGTTTGGCCATAATGGAGTGCAAGATTACACTCGTTTAAAACAGGCGGTTACCTCTCATCAAGACACTAATGCAAAATTATTAAAGCGCAACAAGGTCCTCAAAGCCGATATTCAAGATTTAAAACTCGGTCAAGAGGGAATCGAAGAGCGAGCGCGCAATGAATTAGGAATGATTAAACCTGGCGAAACCTTTATTCGTGTATTACCAGGTCAACAGCAAAATGAACACTAAGCAAATTATAACCGCCATTGTTCCCGCTGCGGGAGTAGGGAGTCGAATGCAGCATTCGGCGCCAAAACAGTATATTGAACTTGCGGGTAAGACTATTTTAGAACATACCCTGAGTAAGCTTGCCGAACTGAACGATTTACATACTATTAAAGTAGCAATCAGCGATGATGATGGCTATTTTGCTGATTTACCTCATATTGATAAGCGTATTGAACGCGTTTCAGGTGGCAAAGAGCGCGCTGATTCTGTGCTAAATGCCTTAATATCACTTGCCGACAACCCGCCAGATTGGGTGCTTGTTCACGATGCAGCAAGACCATTAGTGTGTTTGGCTGATATTCAGCGTTTAATAACTGAATGTATAAAAGATAATGAAGGCGGTATTTTAGCGTCAAAAGTAAAAGACACCATCAAGCGCGGCCATTCGCACAGTGAGCAAACGGTGCCACGTGATGATTTATGGCTGGCTTTAACCCCTCAATTTTTCCCTTATCAGGCGCTGACAGATGCGCTATCACAAGCTCTTAAAAGTGGTGTGACTATCACCGATGAGGCATCGGCAATTGAATGGGCTAAGCAGCCTGTTAAGCTGGTTGTTGGTCGTAGTGATAATATTAAAATCACCACCCCAGAAGATTTAGATTTAGCAACATTTTTACTGCAAAAACAACAAAACGAGAGTACCTCATGATTCGAATTGGCCATGGCTTTGATGTACACAAATTTGGCGGCGAAGGACCGCTGGTAATTTGTGGTGAAAAAATAGATTATCCGCAAGGTTTCTTAGCTCATTCAGACGGTGATGTAGCTATCCACGCATTATGTGATGCCATTTTAGGTGCATTAGCAATGGGTGATATTGGCAAGCATTTCCCTGATACCGCCAGCGAATACGAAAATATTGATAGCCGAATTTTGCTACGCCACGTGGTTGGTCTTGCTAAAGAGCAAGGTTACGTACTTGGCAATGCCGATGTCACGATTGTTGCTCAAGCGCCAAAAATGTTGCCGCATATTCAAGCTATGCGTGAAAACTTATGCCAAGACCTTGAAGCTGATATTTCTCAAGTAAATGTGAAGGCAACAACCACAGAAAAGTTAGGGTTTGAAGGCCGTAAAGAAGGTATCTCTAGCCACGCTGTAGTGATTATGAGCAAACAAAACGCATGAGTGAGTTAAACTACTTATACGGTAAACCCCTTTCTAAGGCTGATTTTAAAACCCACGCCGAAGACTTCATGGTTGATGAAGATTTAGGTATTGAGTTTACAGGCTCTGGTGAGCATGTTTGCTTACAGGTTGTAAAAAAAGGCGAAAATACTCAGTTTGTTGCTAAACGCATTGCCGAAAAAGCTGGCGTATCCCCACGTGATGTAAGTTATGCGGGTTTAAAAGACCGCCATGGTGTGTGTACACAATGGTTTAGTGTGCCAGTACCGATTAAAAAGCACATTGAATTTAGTGAGTTAAATAACGAGCAGTTTTTTGTTGTATCGCAACAGCGTCATAATCGTAAGCTTCGAACCGGCTGCCATAAAGGCAATCGCTTTAGCATTACTTTACGAAATGTGACTGAGCCACTGGATATTTTGTGTCGTATTAATGCGGTGCGCGCAGGGGTGCCTAATTACTTTGGTGAGCAGCGCTTTGGTCATGGTGGCCACAACCTTGAAATGGCAAAGCGAATGTTTGCTGGAGAGCGTATCCGTGATAAAAAATTGCGTGGTTTAGTTATTTCAGCTGCACGCTCTTATGTCTTTAATGAAATAGTAAGCAAGCGTGTTGCCGAGCATGGCCTTGCTAAAACAATGCACCGCGAAGTGTTTATGCTTAGCGGAAGTAATGCGTTTTTTGAAGACAATATAAGTGATGACAATATAGCGCGTTTAGCGTCTGGCGATATTATGATGTCGGCCCCTATGGTTGGTAAAGGCGAAAAGGGTTTGACCAAGACCGAAAAAATGTGGCTCGAACCTTATCAATCTTGGATAGATGGGCTAAGCGAGTTAGGCCTTAAGAACGAACGTAGAATGTTACGTCTTATTCCAGACTCATTGGCAGTTGAAACCATTGACGAAAGCACTTTAAAGTTAAGTTTTGGTTTGCCAAAAGGTTGTTTTGCTACAGCCTTGTTAAGAGAGCTGGTGGAGTATCAAGACGCTAGCCCTAAAGAACAAAAACAAAAGGATGCGTAAATGAAAATCTTACTAAGCAATGATGATGGCGTGCATGCTAAAGGGATTGCGGTTTTGTATCATGCGTTAACGCAAATTGCTGATGTGACCTTAGTGGCTCCAGATCGCAATTGTAGTGGCGCAAGTAATTCATTAACGCTAATGAATCCATTGCGTGCAACCACGCTTGATAATGGCTTTATTTCGATTAATGGCACGCCGACTGACTGTGTGCATTTAGGGGTTAATGAACTAGTTGAACAGCAGCCAGATCTAGTTGTAGCCGGTATAAACCACGGTGCAAATTTAGGTGATGATACCTTGTATTCAGGTACTGTTGCAGCTGCTACCGAAGGACGCCATCTAGGACTACCTGCTATTGCTGTTTCGTTATGCTCTAAAGAAGGAAATCATTTTGAGACTGCTGCGGCCGTTGCTGTAAGCATTATTAAAGAGTTGGCCTCGCACCCATTACCGAAAGATCAAATCATCAACTTAAACGTGCCAGATATTCCGCTTACTGAGCTAAAAGGCGTAAAGGTAACCCGTTTAGGTTCGCGCCATAAAGCTGAAACCATGACTAAACAACAAGATCCATGGGGTCGTGATATTTATTGGTATGGGACTTTAGGTGCTGAAAGTGATGCTGGTGAAGGTACTGATTTTTACGCCATTAATAATGGTTTCGCATCAGTCACACCTCTCAGTGTTGATATGACGGCGAAAGAAAGCTTACAAGCCGTTGATAGCTGGTTAGCAAATATGGAGATTAATAGTGCTGACTAATTATAATCGCAGCGCACTCGCATTAGCTGAATTATTAAAACGCGAGGGTGTAGAAGATAGCACTGTGCTTGAAGCGATTGCCTCGACACCCAGACATATTTTCATCGATGATGTTTTACAGCACAAAGCTTATCAGAATACCGCATTGCCAATTGGTCAAGGACAAACGATTTCGCAGCCCTATATTGTGGCGCGCATGACAGAATTACTTCGCTTAGCTGGGGTACGTGACAAAGTGCTTGAAATTGGTACTGGGTCCGGCTATCAAACCGCAATACTGGCAAAAACCTTTACTAAAGTGTGCTCGGTGGAGCGTATCAAAGCACTGCAATGGCAAGCAAAGCGCCGTTTACACAAGCTTGATTTATACAATGTCACCATGAAACACGGAGACGGTTGGCAGGGCTGGCAGTCACAAGCACCTTTTGAAGGAATTATTGTTACAGCTGCAGCTGCCACTATGCCGCAAGGGCTACTTGCACAACTTGCTGATGGGGGCGTTATGATTGCACCTATTGGTGAGCAAGATCAGCAATTAATGATGGTCGTTAGAAATGGCGACACATTTACAGAACATAAAGTTGCACCAGTACGATTTGTACCTTTGGTACCTGGTGATATTGAATAGGACGTTAAACTTTGAAGTTGTTTACTAAGTTATATGATATGGCGCTTATATGGGCTAAACACCGCCATGCAGAGCGCTATTTAGCAGGGATGAGCTTTGCTGAATCCGTTTTTTTTCCGGTGCCGCCGGATGTCATGCTAGCGCCTATGTCGCTAGCTCAACCAGATAAAGCGTGGCGCTTTGCCAGCTTTACCACCATAGCTTCTGTAATCGGTGGTATTTTAGGTTACTTACTTGGTTTTTGGTTATTTGAACCTGTGGTTGAACCACTCATCACACAAATGGGTTGGCAAGCTAAATTTGATACTGCATTAAGCTGGTTCGAAAACTATGGTGTATGGGTTGTTTTCTTAGCGGGCTTTTCACCTATACCTTATAAGGTTTTCACCATAGGTGCAGGCTTGATGCAAATGGCATTCTTGCCGTTTTTAATTGCCTCGACAATAGGCCGTGGTGCACGCTTCTTCTTAGTGTCGGCTTTAATGAAGTGGGGCGGTGTTAAAATGGAACAAAAATTACGTCAATACGTTGAAGCGCTTGGCTGGGGATTAGTTGTTTTAGTAGTGGTTGCGTACTTTTTACTGCGATAACCCGCAAAACCATTAAATTAGTACGATAAGGAGCATTTTACGATGAGCAGGCAGTTAACAGTCTATGTTACTTTGTTTCTTAGTATTTTGCTCTTTGGTTGTACTTCTCGCGAAGCACCGGCGCCTGTCAGTAGTTTAGATAATAAAGTTAAACCAGCCACTCGCAAAGTAAATATCTCTGGCTCAAAATATGTAGTCAAAAAGGGAGATACTTTGTACTCAATTGCCTTCAGCGCTCAGCAAGATTTTCGCACTCTTGCAAAAATAAACGATATTCCAGCACCTTATACTATCTTCCCGGGGCAGAGAGTGCTGCTTAAAAAATCGGCACAAAAACCAAAAAAGACGAAAAAATATACGAATTTGAGTAAAAAGTCTACTGTTTATACACAAAAAAATAACAAAAAATTAAAGAAAGAGCTTGATCAGCCAAAACAACGAGAGTATGTTCAGAAACAAGCCAACAAAATAATTAGTGATAAAAACAGTAATTCTAATGCAAAAGTTGTATGGAGCTGGCCTGCAAAAGGTAAAGTAACACAACGATTCTCTAATAAAGAGAATGGCTTTAAAGGATTACAAATTACTAATAAACAAGGGGCTTCTGTTTTAGCTGCTGCACATGGAACTGTGGTATACGCGGGCAACGCATTGAGGGGGTATGGTAATTTAATTATTCTGAAACATAATGATGATTACCTAAGTGCTTATGCGCACAATTCAAAGTTGCTTGTAAAGGAAAAACAGGAAGTAAAGGCGGGGCAGAAAATAGCAGAAATGGGCAGTTCAGACTCTTCGGTTACGGCTTTGAGATTTGAAATTCGTTATCGGGGTCAAGCAGTCAATCCTGCTAAGTATCTACCTTAGCCATTTAGGGTATTGATAAAGTGATTTAGCTCAATCACATATTTGCTCGGGAGGACGCTTATGGGTCACACAGCAAAACTTGAGAAAAAAACTGACACGATTGACGATAAATTTGAAGACACGGTAGTCGAAGAAGAATCTTCTGAATTATTAGAAGAAGTCGACAACGAAGATGAAATTTTTGCAAAAGAAGAAGTTGCCAAAAATCTAGATGCTACACAACTGTATCTAGGTGAGATTGGTTTTTCTCCGCTGCTAAGTGCAGAAGAAGAAGTCTATTTTGCTCGAAAAGCACTGAAAGGCTGCGAAGCCTCTCGCAAGCGAATGATCGAAAGTAATTTACGTTTAGTGGTAAAAATTGCCCGCCGCTACAACAACCGTGGCCTTGCGCTACTTGACCTTATCGAAGAAGGTAATTTAGGCCTTATCAGAGCCGTTGAGAAATTTGACCCTGAACGAGGATTCCGTTTTTCAACTTACGCTACTTGGTGGATACGTCAAACCATTGAACGTGCCATCATGAACCAAACACGTACGATCCGATTACCTATTCATGTGGTAAAAGAGCTTAATGTTTATTTAAGAACTGCCCGTGAATTGACGCAAAAACTTGATCATGAACCAACCGCAGAAGAAATTGCAGAGTGCTTAGATAAGCCGGTTGAAGATGTTACTAAGATGCTGCGTTTAAATGAAAAAATCACCTCTGTAGACACACCTATTGGTGGTGAAAATGACAAAGCGCTATTAGATATAATCGCCGATGAAAAAGACTATGGTCCTGAGGGCGAAGTACAAAACAACGACATTAATAAACACATTGTTGATTGGCTTGGGGAATTAAATCCAAAACAACGTGAAGTACTTGCTCGTCGTTTTGGTTTGCTAGGCTACGAGCCATCAACACTTGAAGATGTTGGTCGTGAAATTGGTTTAACACGTGAACGAGTTAGACAAATTCAAGTGGAAGCATTACGTCGCTTAAAAGATATTTTGCAACACGAAGGCTTAAGCACAGACAGCCTATTCGATCAATTCACCTAATTTGACAACAATGTATACCTGATCAAGGGTATTAGGCCTTTGGGTCTAGAACACACAAAAAAGCTGACGTAATGTCAGCTTTTTTTATATCAACTTTATACCTACAGTAAATCTTTTAATTGATACAGTAGTTGGTGAGCTTGCCTTGGCGTTAAGCTATCTGGGTCAAGCTGTTCTAAGGTTAATTCAAGCTCGGAAGGTTCATCATCAAAACTTAATGTTTGTTGTTGCTGCTCAATTGGGGCTGTAACAGGTTGGTGATGTTCGAGCATTTTAAGTTTCTGTTTTGCTTGTTGGATTACCGCCTTTGGCACACCTGCTAGGGCTGCAACTTGTAAGC
Source organism: Pseudoalteromonas sp. Isolate3 (assembly GCF_022398505.1). NCBI lineage: Bacteria > Pseudomonadati > Pseudomonadota > Gammaproteobacteria > Alteromonadales > Pseudoalteromonadaceae > Pseudoalteromonas > Pseudoalteromonas sp. Isolate3. The sequence continues at coordinate 50,098 of NZ_JAKEVN010000001.1, forward strand.
CAAAGCTCTTGCTTGCAGCGCCTTCAAGAACGGTATGCATAAAGGCAATTGTGTCGTTATGCTCAATGGCATCTAGGTGCACATTCACCAGTCCTGTTTTTTGCTCGGCGAGTTCTGTCAACTCAAAATAATGGGTCGCAAATAAGGTTTTGGCGGCAATTTTTGATGCTAAATAGTCAGCTGTTGCATAGGCAAGCGATAACCCATCATAGGTTGAGGTGCCGCGACCAATTTCATCCATCAGCACCAGTGATTGTGCTGTAGCATTATTTAAAATCGTTGCAGTTTCTGTCATTTCAACCATGAAGGTTGAGCGCCCTGATGCTAAGTCATCACTTGCGCCAATACGCGTAAAGATACGGTCAATATTACCGATTTCTGCACTATCAGCAGGAACGTAACAGCCAATGTGGGCCATCAGAACAATAAGCGCAGTTTGACGCATGTAGGTTGATTTACCACCCATATTTGGACCTGTGATAATCAACATTTTACGGTCGTTATTAAGCTCTACTGGATTGGCAATAAACGGGTCTTTCATAACCTGCTCTACCACCGGGTGGCGACCTTGTTTAATACTGATGTTATCGTTATCGCACAGTATTGGTTTAGCATAATTAAGCGCCTGCGCTCGTTCTGCTAAATTGTTCAGTACATCTAAGTCTGCCAGTACGGCTGCCATTGTTTGTAGCTGCTCAATGTGCGGAGCAATAAACTCAAATAATTGCTCATATAGCTGTTTTTCAAGCGCGAGGGCTTTTGATTGGCTACCAAGTACTTTATCTTCGTGCTCTTTAAGCTCAGGGATGATATAGCGCTCATTATTTTTTAGCGTTTGGCGGCGAATATAATCCGTAGGAACTAAATGTGAATTAGCGCGGCTTACTTCAATAAAAAAGCCGTGGACCTTGTTATAGCCAATTTTTAAGGTGCTAATGCCTGTACGTTCACGCTCACGTTCTTCAAGCTTTTCAAGAATATCGGTTGCACCTTGGCTTAGCGCACGCCACTCATCAAGTTCGCTGTTATAACCTGGTGCAATTACACCGCCATCACGGATAAGCACCGGTGGGGTTTCGATTACAGCACGTTCTAGTAAATCTTGTAGTTCAGGTAACTGTTGCGACTTTGCAATAATTTGGCTAATACGCGGATCGTTAGCATCCATAAGTAATTCGTGTAGTGGCGCTAGAGCCTGCAATGCACTTCGAAGGCGCGTTAAATCACGCGGCCTTGCTGTACAAAGCGCTAAACGTGCAATAACACGTTCAATATCGCCAATTTGCTTTAACGATTCTTGTAGCTCACCACATAATTGAGCATCGATAATTGCGCTGATAGCGTTTAGTCGCGAATTGAGCTCTGTTTTGCTGCGCACTGGGGTATGAATACGGCGTTTTAATAAGCGAGAACCCATTGCAGTTGCTGTTTTATCAAGTACTTGTGCAAGTGTATTCTCGTAACCACCCGATAAATTAACTGTTAGTTCGAGGTTTTTACGGGTCGCTGCATCTAAGATCACCGCGTGTTCATTTTGCTCAAGGGTAATAGCACGAATATGCGGTAAGGCAATGCGCTGAGTATCTTTTACGTATTGCATTAAGCAGCCTGCAGCAACTAAAGCCGCGTGTGCTTTTTCTACACCAAAACCTACTAAATCTTTGGTGCCAAATTGGTCGCATAGTAAATGCTGAGCAGTATCTAAATCAAACTCCCATTCTGGGCGGCGACGCGCCCCTTTGATATGCTCAATTAGGTGAACATTTGCAAATGTTTCACTATAAAGCAGTTCAGCAGGGGCTAAACGCTGTAATGTTGAACTAAACGCTTCATCCGTATTAACTTCTAATACATTGAATCGGCCAGAGTTAATATCTAAATAAGCAATACCATAAGCGCCTTGTTTATTTTGCCAAACACTGGTTAGCAGGTTGTCTTGGCGTTCTTGTAACAGCGCTTCGTCAGAAATCGTGCCCGGCGTAACAATACGTACTACTTTACGTTCAACTGGGCCTTTGCTAGTTGCTGGGTCGCCAACTTGTTCACAAATAGCCACTGATTCACCCATTTGTACAAGGCGAGCTAAGTAGTTTTCGACTGCGTGATAGGGTACGCCTGCCATTGGTATTGGATCACCACCGGCTTTACCACGATGTGTTTGAGAAATATCAAGAAGTTGTGCTGCACGCTTGGCATCATCAAAGAAAAGTTCGTAAAAGTCGCCCATACGATAAAACAATAAAATGTCCCGATGCTCGGCTTTTATTTTTAGATACTGCTGCATCATAGGGGTTTGTTGTTTTATAGTGTGCGGTGCATAAAGATCAAACGACATGTATTTACCCAAAGGCTGAATATGAAATTACATCAAGAGATTAAAACACTTGCTGCGAAATTAGGATCTATTTTAACGGATAAACGCTTATGGATCACTACCGCAGAATCATGCACCGGTGGTGGCGTTAGTTATGCCTTAACTGATACCCCTGGTAGTTCTAACTATATTGATCGAGCGTTTGTCACTTATAGTAATCAAGCAAAACAAGAGCTAATTGGCGTAAATGAGCAAACTTTAAACAGTTTCGGTGCGGTTAGTGAACAAACAGTTGTTGAAATGGCATCGGGTGCTGCTAAAGCTGCAAACGCAGATATCGCAATAGCTATTTCTGGTATTGCAGGCCCCGGTGGTGGAACACTGGATAAGCCTGTGGGCTTAGTATGGTTTTGTATTCATTTTTCAGGTAAAAACTACCCAAGCCAGCAGGTTTTCTCTGGCGATAGAGCTGAAGTTAGGCTGCAAGCTATTGTTTATTCATTAAAAAGTATAATTGAACTGATAAAATCTGAAAATTAGCTTGATACTGTGATTTCATACAGTATACTGTCTGCATTAGCCGGATTTGGAGAACAGAATGAACGATAACAAACAAAAAGCCTTAGACGCTGCTTTATCACAAATTGAGCGTCAATTTGGTAAAGGCTCAATTATGAAACTGGGCGACAACAAAGCCCTAGATATTGAAGCAATCTCAACAGGTTCACTGGGTATCGATATCGCATTAGGTATTGGTGGTTTACCTACGGGTCGTATTGTTGAAGTGTATGGTCCTGAATCATCAGGTAAAACAACGCTTACTTTACAAGTTATCGCTGAAGCTCAAAAGCAAGGTAAAACCTGTGCATTCGTAGATGCTGAGCACGCTCTAGATCCTGTATACGCACAAAAATTGGGTGTAAACATCGATGACTTACTTGTTTCTCAGCCAGATACTGGTGAGCAAGCATTAGAAATCTGTGACATGTTAGTTCGTTCAAGTGCTGTTGATGTTGTGATTGTTGACTCGGTAGCAGCTTTAACACCTAAAGCTGAAATTGAAGGCGACATGGGTGACTCACACATGGGTCTTCAAGCTCGCTTAATGTCACAAGCATTACGTAAGCTTACAGGTAACATCAAGCGTTCAAACACGCTATGTATTTTCATCAACCAAATCCGTATGAAAATTGGTGTTATGTTTGGTAACCCTGAAACAACAACGGGTGGTAACGCACTTAAGTTCTACGCTTCAGTACGTATCGATATTCGTCGTATTGGTTCAGTGAAAGAAGGCGATGAGGTTGTAGGTAATGAAACCCGCGTTAAAGTAGTTAAGAATAAGGTTGCTCCGCCGTTTAAACAAGCTGAGTTCATCATTATGTATGGTGAAGGTATTTCTAAACAAGGCGAGTTAATAGACCTAGGTGTTAAGCATAAGATTGTTGAAAAATCAGGTGCTTGGTATAGCTACAATGGCAACAAAGTTGGTCAAGGTAAAGCAAACTCAATTAAGTTCTTAAAAGACAACCCTGAGATCGCAGATGAGATCGAAGGTAAGTTACGTGAGATGCTATTACTTCAAGCAACTGTGCAACCTGAAGATGGTGAAGATGCAGGCCTAATAGCAGAAGACGAGCTATAAGTACCGCTAAAAAAGTACAGTTAAGCGTGATTTGACCCGCACTTAACACAAAAAGACCGCTACATTGTTAGCGGTTTTTTTATGGGTGCTTGTAGCAGCGATTTTATATCGCGTTCAATCACTTTCTCCTTTCTAACTTTACTCTTGTAACTCTTTCATGAAAAGCCGCATATAATGCGGCTTTTCATGCACTTACAGCTTAAAACTTAAAACTTAAAGCTGCCAGTTGAAAGACACTGAGTAGTTACGCGGTGCACCGTAATAGCCTTGCGCCCAGAAAAGACTGTGGATGTACTTTTCGTTGGTCACGTTATTAATATTCAAGTTAACGCTCATATTGTCATTAATATCGTACGTTGCCATTAGGTTTAAAAGACCATACGCATCTTGCGTAGTAGTGATAAGTGCAGCATTTGTTGCCGCATCACGAACTTGTACGCGTTTTGTATCGTCTTGCCAACGATAGTTTAAGCCAAAGGTTAAACCATCAATCTCAGGCACTTTATGAGTTACAGCAAGTTTGAACTGGTTTTCAGGTGTGTAGTCTTTTACTAACTCATCACCATCAATGTTTAGATTGCTGTAGCTGAAGCTTGCACTTAGTGTTTCGCTGATTTGACCACTAAGTTCTACTTCAATGCCATCGCTGTTAATGCCATCTGCGCCATAGTAGCGCGTGTCATCAGGTAATGAATCAGGGATAGCTACAGCAAGGCCAACTTGTTTAGCATCAAAGTAAGCAACTGTTACAAACAAGTCGTCATCAAGTAGCTGTGCTTTTACACCAATTTCGCTGCTTTTTCCTGTGATAGGGTCTAAGTAATCGCCATTAATGTCACGTTCTGTTTGCGGCACAAATGTTTCTGTGTAGCTTGCGTAAGTTGAAAAGCGCTCGTTGATATCATACACAGCACCAAAGTAAGGCACTGTTTGGTCACTGTCTTTATCTTTTGCGACGCCGTACGATTCGCCCTCAGTTTCCCAGTTTACCTGGCTCACGCCAGCTAAAACACTAAATGCGTCAGTGGCACGGATGCGCGTTGAAATATATGCAGAGCGTTGACGGCTAGTGATATCAGCACCTGTTAAACCATCAGTAAGTGTTGGAACTGGCGCAACACCATCCCAGCCACCTAGTTCAGGCATTGCTGGGAAACCATTACCGGTAGTGTAGTCATACAATGATTTATCTTTGTAATCCATATCTGCTTGGTTTACACCAAATGACAGGTCATGCTCCATACCAAATAAATTAAATTTACCTGTTGCGTAGATATCTAAAATGTCGTGCTTATCTTTGTGGTCATATTCACTCGCATAACCCGTTAAGCCAAGGCCAGTTTCTCTATCTGGTGTGCCGTAAACATAGAAAAGCTCCGAGTCTTGCTCATTTTCTAAGTGCGCGTAGCTTGCTTTTAAGAACCAAGTATTGGTGATTGCTTGCTCAATTGATAAGAACAGCTGCTCTGTCGTGTTATTCCAGTATGACCAGTCAGATGCTGTGCTGGTTGAAGCATCAAAGTTTGTTGCTGAACCATCGCTGTAATAAAGCGGTAAGGCACCCCAAAGTGGGCTGTCAGCATCTTTCTTTTGATTTACGTAGTTTGCAGTTACAACTGTACTATCAGTTAGCTGACCTTCGTAGGCTAGGTAATAAATTGTTTTATCTTGCTCGTAGCGGTCAAGGTATGACTCAGTTTTGTGCTTAGTGAATACAGCGCGTACAGCATGGTTTTCGTTAATAGCAGTTGAAGCGTCAAGCTCTAAACGCTTGTTGTCCCAAGAGCCATAGGATACAGACGCATTGACTTGTGTTTGGTAAGTAGGGCGCTTTAGAACCATGTTCACAGTTGCCGATGGGTTACCAGCACCTGTCATTAAACCATTGGCACCACGCACAATTTCAACACTATCGAAAATAGAAGTATCAAGAGTACCTTGGATTGAACCGTTGTCTTGTGGCATACCCATGCCATTAACTTGGAAGTTGGTGATCTCAAAACCGCGGGCTTTAAAATAAGTACGGTCAGTTTCGATTTGCTCAACAGTCACACCTGGCGTACTTTCTAACACTGCATTGATGTTATCAAGTGAGAAGTCATCCATTAAAGCACGTGAAACAACAGAGATTGACTGCGGTGTTTCTTTAATTGTTAGCCCTAATTTGGTTGCCGACTGTGCTTCTTCAGTGATGTAGTTTTTATGATGCTGGCCATAAACGGCAATTTTTTCAATTGCTTGTTCTTCTTTTTGTTGTTCTGCAAAAGCGTGGCCACTTAAAAGTGCTGAGGTCACAAGGCTTAATTGAGATAAGCGCAAAAATTTTGTTGATGACATGCAAAGTTCCAATTAGTTCAATGAATAGTGAAATTAATGCGTAATTTAATCTAAATGAAAATAATTTGCAATTAGGGTTTTTATTTTAGTGAATAATTGTTTGTAAAAAAGTTTAAAGGGCATAGAAATATAAAAAGGAGATATAAAAAAAGCGGCCGAAGCCGCTTCAGGAAGTAAAACGAGTTTAAATCTTAAAACACATATTTTGCAGAGAATTGCAGACGATCCATATCGCCGTCTGCACCGCTTTCTAACTCACGCTCAGCATGTTTAAATTCAACACCAAATGTAAGCTTTTTAACAGGCGAATATAAAAGGTTGGCACTATAGCTTTGGCTCATTTCTGTAGGATCGCCAGTCACAGCAAGTAAATCTGTGTTGTTATCTGCTGAGAAGAATGAGTAAAGGAAAGTTGAGCGCCATTGGCTGTTCCAGTGTTGTTGGTAGGCAATAAAGCCTGATGTTGAATCAATTGCATCTAGATCATCACCGTCAAGAACAGCACCATTAGCTACATTTAGACCAATGTAGCGGCCTAAACCTGAACCCTGAGTAAGCATAAATTTAAGGTTATTTTGGCCAAAATTAACTTTACCTGAGGCACTGATACCAAACGATGATGTATCAGCATCAATACCATTTTGTTTATAAGTTAACTGGCGAGCAAGACCGGTAAATACTAATTCACCCCAATCAGCTTTATGTGCGTAACGTGCTGTAAAGTCTGGCATTGATGCATCATCGGTAGCAACGCGTGCTCCGCCAACAGTGACTGTACTCTCTGGGTTTTCGATAGAGAATGACCAATTACCTGTGGTGTAGCGTGCCTGTGCTTGACGGACGAACACAGTACCTTCAGCAGGACCAACGAAGTCGAGCGTTTCAGGTAATGCGCCTACGTTTTGGAAGTTTGACCAAGCTTGACCAAATAACCAACCATCATAAGTCAAAAATGCTTGACGAATACGAGGCGCGTAAGAGTTACTAACACGTTCATTACCGCCTGGCGCTGAAGCAATAAAGTCGATTTCAATTTTAGTTTTAATGGTTTTACCATCGTCTAACTTTGTTGCTGTGCCTAGGTTAAAGCGAGATTGGCGTGCATGCATGTCAAACACAGCATCGCTGTCGCTGTCTGCGCCTACCGGTGTTGTACCCGGTACGTAAAAGTCACGGCCAATACTGCCGCCAGCTGGTACGCCTGCAGAGTAATCACTCCACATGGCATCAAGTTTTACATAGCCACCATAAGAAACGTCAGTGTTGCCAATGGTTGCGGCGTTAGCGGTACCTGCAAGTGCACATAAAACAGCTGAAGCTGTGAGTGTTTTTAATGCGGTTACTTTTGTTGTTGTCATAATGTGTATTCCTGTCGAAGCTACTTGTTGATTGCATTAATGTTGTTGTATCACTGTTGTTTAAGAAATGACTTCTCTCAATTATCTATTGGTCTATTAGACTAAGGTGGAATGGGTCGTTAAATCGCATCCAACCTAACATTGGACTAGATTATAGAAGGCAATTTCGAAGTTTTTTGTTAAATGGCAAGATATACAACTAAGGTCTAATACTTTCAGGGGCTTTGCTGAGTGATCCTTGAAGCAGGCCGTAGGCAAGTAATTAAAATGGAGACGACAACAATGTCAGAAAGTATCTATCCAGTACCAGCGCATATCAAGAATGCAGCACTAGTTGATAACGATAAATATAATACACTGTACAAGCAATCTATTGATGACCCTGAAGGATTTTGGCGAGAGCACGGTAAACGCCTTGATTGGTCAACTCCTTATAATAAAGTAAAGAACACCTCATTCGACAAAGGCCACATCAGCATTCGCTGGTATGAAGACGGCCAACTTAACGCATCTTATAACTGTATTGACCGCCACCTTGCCACTAAAGCCGATAAAACAGCCCTCATTTGGGAAGGCGACAACCCTGAACACAACGAAAATATTAGCTACCAACAGCTTCATGACGAAGTAGCTAAACTAGCCAATGGCCTTAAAAAATTAGGCGTATCAAAAGGTGACCGTGTCGCTATTTACATGCCAATGACACCACAGGCTATTTACGCTATGCAAGCTTGTGCACGTATTGGTGCGATTCACTCTGTGGTATTTGGTGGTTTCTCTCCATCAGCGATTGCTGACCGAATTAATGATTCAGGCGCTAAAGTTGTAATTACTTCAGACGAAGGTCGTCGTGCTGGCAATTGCGTACCACTTAAGGCAAATGTTGATGAAGCGGTATCACAAGATTCAGTTACCACGGTTGAGCACGTTATTGTGCATCAGTTAACCGGTGGTGAAGTTGAGTGGAATAGCCATGATATTTGGTGGCATGAACTTGTCGCTGACTTACCTGCTGAGTGTGAACCAGAGCCAATGAATGCAGAAGATCCGCTTTTCATTCTTTATACCTCAGGCTCAACGGGTCAACCAAAAGGTGTAGTTCATACAACCGGGGGTTATCTCGTTTATGCATCGATGACACATGAATACGTGTTTGATCTAAAAGAAGATGATATTTTCTGGTGTAGTGCTGATGTGGGCTGGATCACAGGTCACAGCTACATTGCTTATGGCCCATTAGTGAATGGCTGTACGCAAGTGGTATTTGAAGGTGTACCAACCTACCCAACAGCGGGCCGTATGGGTGAAGTGATTGATAAGCACAACGTGACTATCCTATATACAGCACCAACGGCTATTCGTGCTCTAATGGCAAAAGGTGATGAACCAACAGCTACCTCAACACGCAAAAGCTTACGCGTAATGGGGTCAGTGGGTGAGCCAATTAACCCAGAAGCTTGGGCGTGGTATTACGAGCATATTGGTAACGAAAATTGCCCAATCGTAGATACGTGGTGGCAAACAGAGACTGGTGGCATAATGATCACACCATTACCAGGTGCGACAGATATGAAACCAGGCTCAGCAACACGTCCGTTCTTTGGTATTGCCCCTGCACTATTTGATGCTGAAGGGAATACACTTGAAGGCGCGGTTGATGGTAATCTTGTTATTTTAGACAGCTGGCCATCACAAGCACGTACAGTTTATGGCGACCATGAACGCTTTGAACAAACCTATTTCTCAGCATACCCAGGTGTGTACTTCACAGGTGACGGTTGTCGTCGTGATGAAGATGGCTACTACTGGATCACTGGCCGTGTAGATGACGTGCTTAACGTATCAGGTCACCGCCTAGGTACTGCAGAAATCGAAAGTGCACTTGTAGCTCACGAAGCGGTGGCAGAAGCTGCTGTAGTCGGTTACCCACATGATATTAAAGGTCAGGGCATCTATGTTTACATCACACCAAATGAAGGTGTTGTAGTGAGCGATGAACTAACGAAAGAGGTACGTAACTGGGTTCGTAAAGAATTAAGCCCAATCGCTTCACCAGATATGATCCAATGGTCTCCGGGTCTACCAAAAACACGTTCTGGTAAGATCATGCGTCGAATTTTACGTAAAATTGCGGCAAACGAGCACCAACAGCTTGGTGATACGTCTACACTAGCCGATCCAAGTGTTGTTGATGAGCTAATCGAAAACCGATTAAATCGTTAAAATCGCGTTAAAAACTTGATTAGAAGTTGATTCTAAACGTAGTATATCGGCTGTCACTTAGAAATAGGTGTCAGCCGAATTTATTAGGAGTGAACCATGAGTCAGTTTTTAATAGCGGACGATCATCCGTTATTTCGTGAAGCGCTGAAAGGGGCATTGAGTGCTAAGTTCGCTGATTTAGAAGTGTTTGAATCGGAAAACTTTGAGACCACTTTGCAGGTGCTAAGCGAACAAGAAGATCTTGATATCTTACTACTAGACCTTCACATGCCAGGCAATGGCGATTTATACGGCCTTATTCGCATTCGCGAAGACTATCCAAGCTTACCAATAGCTGTTGTTTCTGGCAGCGAAGACATCAATGTAGTTTCTAAAGTAATGGGGTATGGTGCGATGGGATTTATTCCTAAGTCATCTTCATCAGATGATATTGCATTGGCAATCAACCACATTCTTGAAGGCGATGTTTGGCTTCCACTTGAACTTAAAGACAAAGTGGCTGCTGTTGATGGCGAAGATAAAGAAATTGCAGCGCAAGTGGCCTCACTTACGCCACAACAATATAAGGTTTTACAATACTTACATGAAGGCTTGTTAAACAAACAAATTGCTTACGAATTACATATTTCTGAAGCAACAGTTAAAGCACACATTACAGCAATTTTTAGAAAGCTAGGTGTGTATAATCGTACTCAAGCGGTATTAATTGCTTCTAAATTACAATTAGAGCCTATTGAGTCGGCATAAAAATTACTGATAACAAAAATAATAAAGAGGCCATACAGCCTCTTCATTTTATAGCTTAAGCGAACACCACTGTTCGATTACCATTAATAAACAGTTTATGCTCAGATGCTAGTTGCAGTGCTTTGCAGAACACCGTTTTCTCTACATCTTTACCCATTTTTGCCATCATCTCTGCGGTATCAGCATGACTGACATGCGTCACATCCTGTAAAATAATCGGTCCTTCATCAAGCTCGTTATTAACAAAGTGTGCGGTAGCACCGATAATTTTCACGCCGCGTTCAAATGCTTGATGGTAAGGCTTTGCACCAATAAAGGCGGGTAAAAATGAATGGTGGATATTAATAATTTTACCTTCAAAGCGCGCCACAAATTCGGGGCTTAAAATACGCATATATTTAGCTAGGCCAATAATATCTGGCTGATAGCTGGCAATTAAATCACCTACTTGTTGATCATGCTCTGCACGGCTTAAACCTTCGTGCGACACCACATGAAATGGTACGCCAAAGCCTGCAGCTAGCGGAGCTAAATCTGCATAGTTGGCAATCACAGCCAGTACTTCGATATTTAATGCTTTTTCGAATTGCTTAAGTAATACACCGCCTAAACAATGGGCTTCTTTGGTGGCAAGCAATACTACTTTGGTTTTTTCGTTGCTATGCAGGGCAAGCTCTGCGCCATCAGGCAGTAGCTCAGCAAGGCTTGGTAAAAAATCATCTGAAATAACGCCGCTTAACTCTGTACGCATAAAAAAGCGTTTAGCGTCTTTATCTACAAATTCGTTATTACGTGTAATGTTTAAATTATGCTGATGACAAAGACCGGTGATCTTGGCAATTAGACCAACATCATCATCGCATTGTGTGGTTAAAATCGTGTTCATAGTCCTCATTCTAATCCCGTTTGTGTGAGCCTCATTATTTGCTAATTTTTTAGCGCTGCATAGCGCAAATTGAACTATCTAATAATTTATCTTACTTGATTGCTTAGGCGCCTAAAATGTAACCATTATTTACTTTTTGTGTAAAAGTAGGCTTCTTTCATTATAAATGTGATTTTCTGTCCATAATTATGATTAATTAAGTGCTTTTCTACATCATTTTCTACACTTTTTAACCTTAACGTAAGTAACTGTAAGTGAAGGTAATCGTTTGTAAAATATAGAATTTTATTGCTTTAGTTGAGTCAAAGTAGATTATTACAAACAATAAGGAATAAACTCCATGAAAAGTACTCTGCTTAAAACAATTGTTGCCACAAGTTTGCTTTCGGTGCTGGCTGCCTGTTCTAGTGACGACAGCAGCAATAGCAACAGCGGCTATGTGCAACTGTACAATGGCTCTTATAATAGCCCCTATACACGTTTATTTGTTGATGACACTGAACGTTCGGGCGCAGATTTTGGTGATGTATCAACCCGCCATAATTACAGCTCGGGTGAGTATGAGCTAAGTTTTAAGTATGTTGATGTCAACGATAGCTATATCACTATTGATGAAGAAGCCATTAAAATTAAAGACGATCAAACCCAGTTGCTAGTAATGAATGGTGATTTTGCTGAGCCAACGTTTACTGAGCTCAGTGTGCCATCTTCAAGCGAAGAGGATGAGTTTAATGTTGGCTTTTTTAATATCGTCGGCGAAGACAAGATTTACGATGTTTACATTGCCACTGATGACGGTTTATTTGATACCGCAGAGTTACTGATGACTTCGCAGTACCTGGTAGAGCCAGAACTATCTACGCTTGAGGAAGGTTATTACACTATTTATGTCACTGCCAGTGGTAGCACTGATGTGATTTTTGAATCACCAAAATTGTACTTTAATGATGAAGCAACTTACATGGCGATGATCCGCCCAAGTTATGCAACAGAAGAAGACGGCATTACCCTTGATGTAGTGACGGCAAGTAGCTCGGTGACACAACTAAACCACCAAGACGCACAAGGCCAGTTGCGATTTATTAATACTATTGATGATTACACACAAACCCAATTTAAAGTAACAAGAGGAACAACGTCTACCAATACCGAAGTTGTAAGCAACGATAATTACTCTGAATACATGAGTATGTCACCAAATAGTTATAGCGTAGCCATGTTAGATGAGGCTGGCGACAAGATTGTTGATAACTTCTTAATGACATTAGAGCGTGAGCAAAGTGCGGTTGGTCTATTCTACAATGACAAAGATTACGGCCCTCGTATGATGACCATTGAAGAAAACCTAACACCTAGCAGCTATAGCCACACAGTTACTGTGGTTAATTTAATTGATAACTATGTAGGGCAACAGATTGATGAAGTCGATGTGTATTTCACTCTCAATGGTGAAACCGTTGATGATACTAGTAATGTCGTTGAAGGTTTAGATCAATACGACCAAAAAGAGCAGGTGGTTGATAACGAAGTTTATACAACCTATGTGGTGTTTGAAGATAACGGCCAACAGATTGTGCTATTACAACAGAGCGATATGGATTTTACTGAAGAAGGTAACTATATCTTGGTGATTGAACACGATGAAACTACTTATTCAGGTTATAAAATGACCTTAGAGCGTACGGTGACTGAACAGTCTTAACCGGCTTGAACGCAATATCGTTGTTTCTTTACTCTTGCTAAGTGTTTATTATATAAACAATTAAGGTTTTTGCTTTTTTGTTTAAAGCGTACACATGGAGTGAGTATGGACGACGGTATTGCGTTACTAATATTACTAGCATTAGTTGTTGTAGGTGGCTCAATTGCTGGCATTATTGCCTTTTTTCAACTGTCTAGTTTGAAGCGAGAAGTGGCTGCTCTTCGAATAAAACTTAACGCGCCATATATTCATAATTCACAAGCAAATACTGTAAATTCGTTTGATAGTTTAAACGAAGATCTGACCGACACTTCAAAACTAGAACCAAAGCCTGAAGCCATTAATAAGCCAAGTGAGGCAATGGCTAAAAAGCCACAGCAAACGAAACCCAAGCCTGCAACTTTTAATCCGCTAGTTAGCCAGCTCGTTACACAAATTAAAGCCAATTGGCTAACTTGGATAGGAGCGGTTGCTCTTGCCTTTGGTGGTATCTTTTTGGCCCGCTATTCACTTGAAGCCGGTTTATTATCCGAAACCATGCGACTCATACTTGGCGCTATTTTTGGTTTGAGCTTAATTGTCGCGGCTGAGGTTTTACATCGTAAAGGTATTATCTTTGATGGGTTTAGCAACTATATTCCCGCGGCGCTGGCAAGTGGCGGCTTTATTAGTTGTTTTGCATTGACCTTACTAGCCTACAGCCATTATGGCTTACTACAAGCCTTACCAGCATTTACCATTTTAACCTTGGTCTCTTTGGCTGCAAGCTGGATGGCATTACGTTTTGGCCCCGTGCTGGCTGTAATTGGTATTATTAGCGCTTACAGTGTGCCTGTATGGGTAGATACTGGGAGTAATGACTTTGTTGCACTCCTTACTTATGTTGCTTTTGTCAGTGTATCAGCTTCGCTAGTCGCACATTACGTAAAACGGCATTGGTTGTGGTATCTGTTATGGGTGGGGCATTTAGGCTGGTATTGCTTGGTTGCAATGAGTGCAGCGAAAAACCTGCACTGGTTTATTAATCTTTATGCGCTGTTTAGCATTGTATTGTTAATTGCGATTCCACGCTTAGGGCTGACTATTAAACAAGTTGAATACCGCCCACACCGCTTTAAAACGCTACTGAAACAACTGCCCGATAACCTTCTGTTATTAGCTGTTGTCATGCCACTTTATCTTTTACTCATAAGCAGTAACCAGCTACTAACCTGGCAGCTTAGTATGTTGTCGTTAGTGGCTTTACTGTTGTTTTTGGTATTAAAAAACAGTGTATGGGATCACTGGCTGATAATAGCTGTAGTGAGTGTGGTGTGCTTGCTTACAGGGCAATACAATGCAGTAGATTATTCTGAGCAGCTTTTTGTTTTTAGAAAAAATTATGGAGCAGGGCTATTTTTTATTGCTTTGTTTGCTGGTTATGGGTTTTTGTTTGGTCGAAAATACCCTAAACGCTTAGGTTTTGCTTTACTCGCTTCACTTTCAGGCTTTGTGATTATTAGTTGCTTATATGTCATTACTCCCGATCATGCCTTGATGACGGCGTATCCGGTTTGGTGCTTTGTATTATTGGCACTATCTGCTTGGCTATTTAAGTTATCAATCAATAGTACAAATCCAATGCAGGTATTTAGTTACTGGCTTGGTGGTAATGCCAACATTAGTTTAGCGTTAACCATGCTATTAGAGGGTAGCAGCTTAACCTTAGCGCTTGCTGCGCAAGTGTTGTTAGTCAGTTTTTATGTCAATAAACATAAACTCAGTATTCCTACTTGGCCCCTTAAAGGCTTAGTTGGCGCTTTACTTGTTAGGTTAAGCTTTGCTCCTTGGTCAGCTGACTACAGTGATGCGCTGTTGCTCGGGATGCATTGGAGTTTAGTTGTGTACCCTGTATGTGCAGGCTTATTTTACATGGCAGCAAGGCACTGGCAGCAGCAAACTGTTCGCGTTTGGCTAGAAGGTGCCATGCTTCATTGTATCGCTTTATTTATTACCACAGAGACGAGCTATCAGTTGGTAGGGCACTATCCTGACTTTGCGGATTTGTCTGTGTATGAATATATTTTGCTGACTTGTAACTGGGGAATATTGGGATGTGTCTACCTAATGCGTTCACGATTTACTGAGCAATTAGGTAAACTTTATGAAGTTGCAGGTTTTGCTTTATTAACATTGAGTGGCTTGCTCGTACTGAAAAGCTTTACCGCTGTAAATCCGTTTTTTGAGCCGATAAATATAGGCAGTTGGCCGATTGTTAACTGGTTACTCTTACTCTGGTTAGTTCCTGCTAGTATTGCAATTTGGGCAAGCCAACTGACAAAATCTCAGCGCTATTTGCATAAGCTTTTTACAGTATTTTCAGGTGTGTTGAGTGTGTTATACATCAATGCGGAAATTCGCCACAACTGGCAAGGAGAATTTATAAATCTTGCTTTGCCGACCTCAGATGCAGAGCTTTACAGTTATTCTTTAGCTTGGCTTATCATCGGTGCTTTGGTAGTCGTGGTAGGGCAGTTAAAAACCATTACGGTATTACAAAAGTTCGGCCTAGGGATATTGGCGCTGGTGGTATTAAAAGTGTTCTTGGTTGATATGGCAAACTTAACCGGGTTACTGCGTGCTATTTCGTTTATCGGTTTAGGCTTATCGCTAGTTGCACTTAGTTGGTTGTTCCAAAAATTTAAGGCAAAGCCCTCAGCTTTGCCTTAAATCGATGTTGTTAAAAACTTTGGTTAAGCACTGTGGTTAAGCAGTGCCTTTAGTTTAGCGGGCTTAACAGGCTTACTAAGGTAATGAATTTGCTCATTTTTGGTTTGCTGCTTTAGCGCTTCATCACGTACTGCTGTGATTAAAATTGCCGGTACTGGGCTTTGCCAGATTTCTCTTAGAGTTTTAATAAGCGTAATACCATCACAATCATGGCCAAGCTGATAATCCATTAAAATCACATCTGGCGCACGGTGCTCTTTGGCATAGGCCATCACGGTCTCAACTTGATCAAATAGTTGATAATTTGCCTGCCATTTTTGTAATAGGCTTGCCATAGCATTAAGGTTTTCCGGGTCATCATCAACCGCAATAATGTTCATTGCGCTGCGATTCTCAACACCTTTCTTAGGAGTATCTTTTTGTTGGATAAATTGGCTTTCACCATAAGGCACTTCAATACTAAAGCGGCTACCTTTTCCTGGTGTTGAGCTTACATCTAAACGTAAAGAGAGTAAGTCAGCCATTCGTTTTACTACCCCTAAGCCAAGACCAACTCCTTTGTTATCACCGGCTTCAATACGATAAAAGTCATTGAAGATTTTTGCTTGCTCTACCTCACTAATACCAGGACCTGTATCCCATACTTCAATGCGTAAATGATGTTTACGTTTGCGACAAGCAATTAAAACTCGACCACTCTCGGTGTATTTAACTGCATTTGAAACCAAGTTTTGAATAATTCGGCGTAGGTAAGTGATATCACTGTGAACGATAATCCCCTGTGAACGTATTGTCAGTTTTAAACCTTTTTCGCTCGACATAATAGCGTATTCATTTTTCAGCGGGGCAAGTATGTCATCAATACTAAAGTGACGCGGGGTAGGGGTCATTGCCCCTTGCTCTAGCTTAGCGATTTCTAAAAGTGCCGACATTAAATGCACCGTCGAATCTAAACTAGCACCCAGCTTTTCAAAGTTGTTTAGGTTGTTACTCGAAAGGGTTTTATCATCTATAGCTGCAAGGTATAGGCGCGCCGCATTCAGCGGTTGTAAAATATCGTGGCTAGCTAAGGCCAGAAAGCGCGTTTTACTATCATTGGCTTGCTCTGCCTCTTTTTTAGCTAAAGTAAGTGCTTGCTCAGTTTGTACCCGGCTATCGATTTGTGCTTGTAAATCTTTATTGATAGTACGAATTTCTTGAGTACGCGCTTCAATGCGGTTTTCAAGATCCATGTTTACTTCTTCAAGTGCATTTTGTGTTTCGATATGCGTGGTGATATCAGAGAAACTTGTTACAAAGCCGCCATCTGGCAGTGGGTTACCTATCATTTCGAACACTTGGCCATTGCGGCGATGGCGAATAAAGTGATGGGGCGTGCCATTTTTAAGGTGCTGTACACGTTTTTCTACATGACGCTCAACTTCACCTGGGCCGCATTCGCCGCGCTCGGCATTGTATCTGAGCACGTCTTCAATAGGTTGGCCGACTTCGAGAAAGTCATCTGGGTAGGCAAACATCTCTGCGTAGCGTTTATTCCATGCCACCAAATTCAGTTCTTTATCAACAACCGAAATACCATGACTGAGGTTTTCAAGAGAGGTAAATAGTAAGTTTTGGTTAAATTGCAGAGCTTGCGTGGTTTCATCAAAAAAGTTAACGACTTCTTCAAAGGCCATGCGTTTACCAGAAGCAACCGTGTGGATCAGCGCTTGTGCTGAAGATGCACCAAGCACACCGGTTAAGGCACGTTCACAATAAGCAATAAACTCAGGCTCTGGGTGTGCGTTGTTATCATCTAAGTTATGGGATAACGCAAAGTGAGCCAATACTTGTTGTGAGCGCTGCACACCTAAGAAGGTTTGTAGCAGCACTTTAAAGTCATAAACAGTGGCTTTAACGTTTTTATTTAAGCGTCTTGCGAATACTGCTTGCTCTTTAGGATTAACAAAAGCAGCTGCTTGAATTTTATCAATTAAACGTTCATCCGCTCCGAGCGAAAAACTAATGTAACAACCTATATTTGCAAATAAAGCGATTAGGGTGCCACGAGTAATAAGTGTTTGTTGCAGCTCTGCGTTTAGGCTATTACCCGCATCTAAAATAGGCAGCATTAAGAACAAGACCCAACAAATGAAGCCTGCTAATAATCCGGCATAAACTCCATAAGCATGACCTTTTCGCCAATATAAGCCACCAACAATGGCTGGGAGTAATTGTGATACCAAAGAAAAGGCGACTAAACCCATACTAGCGAGTGCTTTACCATGGCCAAACCATTGCTGGTAGAAATACGACAAAATCAAAATACCAGCAATTGTGAAGCGTCTTACTAAGAGAATTTGTGACTTATAGCTGCTGGTGATGAGGTTACGTTTAAACTTACGACGCAGCATTAACGGCAACACCACATCATTTGAGATCATGGTGCTGAGTGTGAGTGTGGCTACTACAATCATCGCCGTCGCCGCAGATAGACCACCAATAAATACAAAGGTCGTTAAAAAAGCGTTCTCGTGCATTAGCGGCAGTGCTAACACAAAGCTATCAGGTGAAAAACCACTGCCAATGCCTGGGTGTATAGCTGCAGTGGCAATAGGAAAAATCATTGCTGCTGTAAGCAACAAATAAAGTGGGAATGCCCAGCGGGCAGTATAAAGGTGGCGTTTATCTTGGTTATCGACCACCGTAACGTGGAATTGCCTTGGTAAACAGATAATCGCTGCTGCCGCCATTAGTGATTGGCCAATAAAGTTAAAACTAAAAAAGTCGAAGTTCTGCCAGTGCTGCCAAATAGAGCCCGTTAGCTGCTCGGTTTGCACCGTACTTAAATTAAATAATGTGTATAAGGCAAGCCCAGCAACGGCCACTAAAGCCAGTAGTTTAATCATAGATTCAAAGGCAACAGCAAGCATCAGCCCTGAGCGATATTCGGTTACATCCACCTTACGAGTACCAAAGAATATCGCAAACATTGCCATGATGAGTGTTGCTGAAAGTGCCAGCATAGAGCCGGAGATACGATTGTCGTTTTGTAACAGCAAGAAGCTGCTGCTAAGTGCTTTTAATTGGAGTGCGATATACGGAATCGTCGCTAATAAAGCGATAATCGTCACCATAATGGCGGTGGTTTGCCGCTTACCATAGCGAGCTGAAATAAAGTCGGCGATGGTGGTGATATTTTGCTTTTTACTTACTAATACTAATTTGCGTAAAAATCCTTGGCCGAAGAAAAATAACAGCGCAGGGCCAATTAATATAGGTAAGTAATTCCAACTGCTGGTGGCTGCTGTTCCGACCGAACCGTAATAAGTCCAAGATGTACAGTAAATTCCTAATGAAAAAGAATAAACAAATGGGTGGTGACTAATTCTTTTTGCAAGAGGAGTGGTTTTGTCTCCCCAATTTGCCAACCAAAACAACACGCCAATATAGGCGAGTGCAACAAATAAAAGCGCAGCTGTCATGTTTAAATTCAGTAATTATTGTAATAACACTACCTTACCAGAATTATGAGCGATTTCGATGGCAAGATTTTTTGCAATAATTATTAATAAAATGCAAGTTATTGATATTTAATGAATAGTGTTGTTTTTTGTGTTGTTATTAGACTAATGTCGCAGATCATTCGTTTTTACTATTTTCGCTATTTCGTAAATTTATCTTTGTAGGTTAAGTCA
The DNA here is from genome assembly GCF_022398505.1 of Pseudoalteromonas sp. Isolate3. Lineage (NCBI taxonomy): Bacteria > Pseudomonadati > Pseudomonadota > Gammaproteobacteria > Alteromonadales > Pseudoalteromonadaceae > Pseudoalteromonas > Pseudoalteromonas sp. Isolate3. The sequence goes on from NZ_JAKEVN010000001.1 coordinate 69,696, forward strand.
TTGTTAAATATCGTTTTTTACTGTTTGTTAACAAATGGTGTTCTGCAGTTTACGTAAACGTAAACTAGCTGTTACGACTATGGTCTCAATTCCATAAATCAGAACCCTTGCTAACTTAGTTAATGACAACTAATACCACTCATTACTTTTTTGTAATGCATAAGGGGATAAAAAATGGCTTTTAAAGATGAAGAACAAGCAAAAGCTTATTGGGCGGAAAACCTCGCACTGCTATTTAAATTATTAGCAATTTGGTTTGTCGTGTCATTTGGCTTCGGCATTTTACTGGTAGACGTACTTAACGAGGTACGTTTCTTTGGGTTTAAACTCGGCTTCTGGTTCTCCCAGCAAGGCGCTATTTACACCTTTGTTGCTTTGATTTTTGTTTACGTTTTCAAAATGAATACGTTAGATAAAAAATACGGCGTAGACGAATAGGAGCTAAGCAATGGATGTTCAAACACTCACGTTTATTATCGTCGGTTTAAGCTTCGCGCTTTATATCGGCATCGCAATCTGGGCTCGTGCTGGGTCAACAAATGAATTCTATGTTGCAGGGGGTGGTGTACCGCCGCTGGCAAATGGTATGGCAACCGCTGCTGACTGGATGAGTGCGGCATCGTTTATCTCAATGGCGGGTATTATCTCGTTTGCGGGTTATGACGGTGGTGTATATCTAATGGGTTGGACAGGTGGTTATGTACTACTTGCACTTTGTTTAGCTCCTTACCTACGTAAGTTTGGTAAGTTCACGGTACCAGATTTCATTGGTGACCGTTACTACTCACAAGCTGCACGTGTTGTTGCAATTTTATGTGCCATCTTTATTTGTTTCACATACATCGCAGGTCAAATGCGTGGTGTAGGTGTGGTTTTCTCTCGCTTCTTAGAAGTAGATATTGAGACCGGTGTTTACATTGGTATGGTGATTGTATTCTTCTACGCTGTATTAGGCGGTATGAAGGGGATTACTTACACGCAAGTAGCTCAGTACTGTGTATTAGTATTTGCTTACCTTGTTCCAGCAATCTTCATTTCAATGATGATGACAGGTCACTTCTTCCCACAAACAGGTTTTGGTGCAACGCTTAGCGATGGCTCAGGACAGTTTGTACTCGATAAACTAGATGGACTCAGTACCGAGCTTGGCTTTGCGCAATACACTGAAGGCTCGAAGAGCATGATTGATGTATTCGCAATCACAGGCGCGCTAATGGTGGGTACTGCAGGTTTACCGCACGTAATCGTTCGTTTCTTCACTGTTCCTCGTGTTAAAGACACGCGTATCTCAGCTGCATGGACACTTGTTTTCATTGCAATCGTTTATACAACAGCACCTGCTGTAGCGTCATTCGCTCGTGTAAACATGATTGATACAATTAACGGTAAAGACGGTAGCGGTACAGAGTACGCAGAAGCACCAGCATGGGTTAAAAATTGGGAAAGAACAGGCTTAATCACCTTTAACGATAAAAATGGTGACGGCAAAATGTTCTACTCAGCAGGTAAGATTGAGGATCCAAACAGCGCAAACGAAGTTAAAGTTGACCGCGACATCATGGTACTTGCAAACCCTGAGATTGCAGACTTACCAGCATGGGTGATTGCATTAGTAGCAGCAGGCGGTATCGCAGCAGCGCTATCAACAACCGCAGGCTTACTATTGGTAATCTCGACCTCGGTATCACACGATTTATTAAAACGTACCTTAAAACCAGATATTAGCGACAAACAAGAGCTACTTGCTGCGCGCTTAGCAGCGATGATAGCGATTGTTATTTCAGCTTACTTTGGTATTAACCCGCCAGGGTTCGTGGCCTCGGTTGTTGCCTTTGCCTTCGGCTTAGCAGCGGCGAGCTTCTTCCCTGCAATCATTATGGGTATCTTCTCTAAGAAGATGAATAAAGAAGGTGCGATTGCGGGTATGGTGACAGGTATTACATTCACAGCGGCTTATATTATCTACTTCAAGTTCGTAAGCCCTGAATTGAATGCACCGGCACACTGGTTATTTGGTATCTCACCTGAGGGTATCGGTCTAGTTGGTATGATTGTTAACTTTGTAGTTGCAGGTATCGTACTTAAACTAACAGCTGAAACACCGGTTGAAATCCAAGAAATGGTCGAAGGTATCCGTAACCCTAAAGGTTCGAGCGCAGCACACGCGCACTAATAAAACCATTTTATGAGAACACACTCTTGAAGTTCAAAAGCCCGACTTAAGTCGGGCTTTTTATTTATTTCAAACAGGGGTAGTGTAGATATTGTCTCTATTCTATAGCGAGAATGACCATGAATACCGAGCAACAGGAAGTCGCCCAATTTGTGATGCAACAAACGCCATTTAATCAGCTTGATAGCGCTGCATGCGAGTACTTTGTTAACCATCTCGATATTATTTATCTGACCCGAGAAAATCAAAACCAGTGGTTAAGTTCAGATAACTTAAGATTATTTTTAATTCGTTCTGGCGATTACGATTTAGTTGACCCAAAAGGAGATGTGATCACTAAGTTATCGAGTGGCGATTACTTTGGTTTTCCTTCACTGTTAACTGGCGAAGCGATTCAAAATAGCATTTCAGTGCAAAAGGAAGGCATTGTTTACATGTTAAACCAAGCGGCATTTGATTATTTACGCCGTGAGTACAAGGTATTTGAGCAGTACTTTGTTCGCGCCCATAAAAACCGTTTATTGTCGTCCCATTATAAGAGTCAAAACGAAAGTTGGTCCGAGAAAAAAATCTGCGAATTGATGAATCGTAAGGCCGTTACCTTGGCGCCAGATGCAAGTATTCGTCAAACTGCTAAAAAAATGAAACAACAGGGGGTTTCGTCGATTATGTTAACTGAACATGATCGCCTCGTTGGGGTTGTCACCGACAGAGACTTACGTAACCGCGTATTGGCAGATGAGGTTGACCCACAAGAGCCTGTTAGCAGTATCATGACTTGTAAGCCCAAGTTTATTTTTGAAAATAATCGCGTGTTTTCTGCTTTACACTTAATGCTTAAACACAATATTCACCATCTACCAGTGCTTGATGAATATCACAAACCACTTGGTATGCTCACCAGTACCGATTTGCTGCGGCAGCAAAAAAGCGACCCAGTGCAATTGATTGGGCGAATTTATAAAGCACATAGTGTGGTTGATTTAAAACGTTATTCGCAAGAGATACCCGGTTTATTAAAAGGCTTTTCGAACAATATTGATGACATCTCCTTAATTGGTAAGTTATTAAGTGGCTTAACCGATGCGCTGACTTCGCGCTTGATTCGTTTGTTTCAAGAAGATAATGGTGCTGCACCAACCAGCTTTAGCTTTATCTGTTTTGGCTCTCAAGCACGAGAAGAGCAGACACTCCATTCAGACCAAGATAATGGTCTGTTGCTACCAGATGATTTAACTGAAGAGCAACAAGCGTACTTTAAACGCATGGGCGAATATGTTTGTGAGCATTTAATCGAGTGCGGTATAAAGCGTTGTCCTGGCAATATTATGGCGAGCAACTCTGAGTGTCGAATGGGAATAAGCGCGTGGAGCAATAAATTTTATAAGTGGATCACCTCACCGACTCCAGAGGCGATGCTTAATTGTAAGATATTTTTTGACTTACGTTTTATTGAAGGCTCAACTACTTTGTATGAGCGCTTTTGTGAGCAGTTAAAGCGCATTTCTAAAAATGACTTATTCTATGCGGCCATGGCGAGCGACATTAAAAATACCCCTGTGCCTATTGGTTTGTTTAATCAATTTAAATTAGAGAAAGACGAAAAGCAGCATAAGTATCTCGACTTAAAAAAACGCGGTGTGGTGATAATCAACGACATAGTACGTTTATATTCTCTCAAAGCAGGTATTCAGCGCGCTAATACCCAAGAGCGTATTGATGCATTAATGAAGTTTTCACTACTTAATAAAGATGACCTTTATAACTTAAAAGATTGTTGGCGCTTTTTAACTCAGTTGCGTTTAGGTACACAAATTAACGAAGAGGGGTTGCCTAGCAACTGCATTAACCCAAATGCTTTGAATTCATTGGAACGACATCAATTAAAAGAAGCATTTTATTTGGTTAAACAGGCGCAGCAAGCCGCCGCATTTAAGTTTGCTCGCGGTAGTTTATAGGAGGCGTTATGGTTAAACGCTGGTTAAGTCGGTATTTAGCGCGCAAGCAACTTTTGGCAGCCGATGCTTATAAAGAGCGCTATGTAGTGATAGACATGGAATTAACAGGCCTTGACCCTCGCCAGCACGAAATTGTCTCGGTGGCGTGGGTGATGATAGAAGATCAGTGCATTAAGCTCAGCGGCGCAAAGCATTTAATAAATAAAGATGTGCAAAGTTTAGAGCAAAGCCCGATTTATCACGGTATTGCAAAACAAGACATAGATACAGGCGAAAGCTTAGCAATGATCCTTGGCAAGCTGCATGAGCATTTTGATGAGTGTATTTTAGTGTTTCATAACGCGGCGCTAGACTGGGGATTTTTAAAACAGGCATGCAGAACGCTTGGCTTAGATGCTAAAGCGCGTTTAATTCTTGATACCTTTGTTATAGAAAAAAAACGCCTGCACCAGCAAGGGCACGAAATAGGCCACGATGATTTAACTCTTAGTGAATGCCGCAAGCGATACAGCTTACCGCATTATAGTTCGCACCACGCCCTCACTGATGCCATGGCAACGGCCGAGTTATTCTTAGCCCAGTGTCATCAAATTAGTCGTGGTAAGGCATTGAAAGTAGGGGAGCTAGTGTGAATCAGTTAGAATTAAAAATTCCTCCTGTCGCGCTGCTGCTGATCATTGCGTTGATGATGTGGGGCATAGCAGACTTGTTTATGAGTTTTAGCTTCTCGTTTTTCGCATCATCTTTTGTAGCACTACTCATTGCATTTTTAGGTGTGGTGTTTGCTTTATTAGGTGTTTATCAATTTCGCATGCAAGGCACGACCGTTGATCCTCGAATTCCAGAACAGTCAGCGAGTCTTGTTACAAGTGGTGTTTATCAGTTTAGCCGTAACCCAATGTATGTTGGTATGTTATTAATGCTAGTTGGTTGGGGAATTTATCTTGGCAATATTGCGAGTTTTTTAATGCTGCCGGTATTTATTCTCTATATGAATCGATTTCAAATTATGCCAGAAGAAACGTTTATGGCAGAGAAGTTTGGATTAGCTTACCAGCAATACATAAAATCTGTTCGTCGTTGGTTATAAAGGAAAAAAGTAAGAGAATGAGGTCGCTGAAGCAGTTTGACTTATCTTGACCTCTTATAAAAACTTCAAAGGTCGATTACCAAAACTGCGCCATCTAAAACATGCTAAGCAACTTTTATTTCACCTGACCTCTTATAAAAACTTCAAAGGTCGATTACCAAAACTGCGCCATCTAAAACATGCTAAGCAACTTTTATTTCACCTGACCTCTTATAAAAACTTCAAAGGTCGATTACAATACCGCCATCTAAAAGGCATCTGCCTTTATCTGCAAGCAAATAGAGTGGATTTTCTTCTTCATGGCAATCAAACTTGCAATTAATGGTTTTGGTCGAATCGGGCGCAATATCGTCCGTGCTCTGTATGAATCTGGGCTTGAAGATCAAATCAAAATTGTCGCTATTAACGAATTAGCCGACCCTAAGGGCATTGCCCATCTCCTTAAATACGATACATCTCACGGCCGCTTTTCTTTCCCTGTTAATCTTGGTGAAGATACTTTAACGGTTGCTAATGATTCTATTGCTTTGTTTGCAGAAGAAAACCCTGTAGAACTGCCTTGGGAAACACTTGATGTTGACGTGGTTCTTGAATGCACTGGGGTGTATCACTCTCGTGAACATGCAGAGCTACACATAACTGCTGGTGCAAAAAAAGTATTGTTTTCACAGCCTGCAGATGCTGATGTTGATGCCACGATTGTGTATGGTATTAACGATGATGAATTAAAAGCAGAACATACCATTGTTTCTAATGGCTCATGCACCACGAATTGTATTGTGCCAGTGATTAAAGTGTTAGATGACGCATTTTCGATTGAATCTGGAGCAATTACGACGATTCATGCCTCGATGCATGATCAGCAAGTGATTGATGCCTATCATCATGATTTACGTCGTACTCGTGCTGCAAGCCAGTCTATCATTCCGGTAGATACTAAGCTTGCTCGAGGTATTGAGCGTATTTTACCTAAGTTTCATAGCCGCTTTGAAGCTATCGCTGTTCGTGTACCAACTATCAATGTTACGGCGATGGATTTAAGTGTAACAGTGAATACAGATGTCAATTTAGCGACTGTCAATCAAGCACTTAAGTTAGCAGCCAAAGATCGTCTTGAGGGTATATTAAGCTACACAGAAGAGCCATTGGTATCAGTAGATTTTAATCATGACCCACATTCTTGTATCATAGATGGCACTCAGACACGTGTTAGTCATAAACGACTGATAAAGTTGTTAGTATGGTGTGATAATGAGTGGGGCTTTGCGAATCGTATGCTCGATACCGCGCGTGCGATGATGGCTGTAAGTCAATAATTTATAAATATAATATTAGTATCGTTAACAAAGGAGAAGTCCATGTCGGTCATTAAAATGGCAGATTTAGATTTAAACGGCAAACGCGTGTTAATTCGTGAAGATTTAAATGTGCCTGTAAAAGAAGGTAAAGTGACCTCTGACGCACGTATTCGTGCAGCATTACCTACAATCAAATTAGCGTTAGAAAAAGGCGCTAAAGTAATGGTAATGTCACACCTTGGCCGCCCTACGGAAGGGGAATATGATGAAGCCTTTTCACTTGCCCCTGTAGTTAATTATTTAAATGACGCACTTGAGCAAACTGTTCGTCTTGAAAAAGACTACCTAGAGGGCGTAGACGTTGCTGATAACGAAGTAGTTGTTTTCGAAAACGTCCGTTTTAACGCTGGCGAAAAGAAAAACGACGAAGCTCTGTCTAAAAAACTAGCTGCATTATGTGATGTTTACGTAATGGACGCATTTGGTACGGCTCACCGTGCACAAGCATCTACTCACGGTGTGGGTTTATTTGCTGACGTTGCGTGTGCAGGCCCACTACTTGCAGCAGAGCTAGACGCACTAGGTAAAGCACTTGATAAACCAGCTCGTCCTTTAGTCGCTATCGTTGGTGGCTCTAAAGTATCGACTAAGTTAACTGTACTTGATTCACTTTCTAAAGTGGTTGATCAACTTGTAACAGGTGGTGGTATTGCTAATACCTTCATTGCAGCGGCAGGTCACCCGGTAGGTAAGTCTTTATTTGAAGCTGATTTAATTGATGAAGCAAACAAATTAAGTGCGGCGGCAAAAGCCAATAACGGTGAAATCCCGGTACCAACAGATGTTGTTGTAGGTAATGAGTTCTCTGAATCTGCAGTGGCAACATTAAAAGATGTGAATGAAGTAACAGACGAAGATATGATCTTCGATATTGGTCCAGATACAGCAAACCAATTAGCAAAAATCATTGCTAATGCAGGTACCGTTGTATGGAATGGTCCAGTAGGTGTATTTGAATTTGATCAATTTGGTAACGGCACTCGTGCTATTGCTGATGCCATTGCTAACTCAAATGCATTCTCGATTGCTGGTGGCGGTGATACGCTTGCAGCGATTGATAAATACGGCATTGCCGATAAAGTTTCTTACATTTCAACCGGTGGTGGTGCTTTCCTTGAATTTTTAGAAGGGAAAAAATTACCAGCAGTTGCTATGCTTGAAGAACGCGCTAAGTAATTAGTGCGTATACCAGCGTAATTATTAAGTAATTACGCTGGTTTAGCTGTTTATAAAATACCTCTCACCCTCGTTTTATTTACAGCTGTTACGGTTAGCGCAAGCTTTTCGTGATGCAGTGATGCATCAAAAAATAACTTATCCGTTCAAACTAGATAGTAGGGAACTACTGTCGATACAATTTGGAGAATACCAAATGGCTTTAATCAGTATGCGACAACTTCTTGATCATGCAGCTGAAAATGGTTACGGCGTACCTGCTTTTAACGTTAATAACCAAGAGCAAATGCGTGCAATTATGGAAGCGGCTGATAAAACAAACAGCCCTGTAATTGTACAAGGCTCAGCAGGCGCACGTGCCTATGCTGGTGCCCCTTTTATTCGTCATATGATTTTAGCAGCCGTTGAAGAGTGGCCTCATATTCCAGTTGTAATGCACCAAGACCACGGTACTTCACCAGGTGTATGTCAGCGCTCAATCCAGTTAGGCTTTTCATCAGTTATGATGGATGGCTCATTAATGTCTGATGGTAAAACCCCTTCAAGCTACGAATACAATGTTGATGTGACTCGTCAAACCGTTGAAATGGCCCATGCGTGTGGTGTATCTGTTGAAGGCGAGCTAGGTGTTCTAGGTTCACTTGAAACAGGAGAAGCAGGTGAAGAAGACGGTGTTGGTGCAGAAGGTAAACTTTCTACTGATCAAATGCTAACAGATCCTGAAGAAGCAGCTGATTTTGTTCGTAAAACTAAAGTTGATGCACTTGCTATCGCTTGTGGTACTTCACATGGTGCGTATAAATTCACTCGTCCACCAACAGACGATATCTTAGCAATTGATCGCATCAAAGAGATCCACGCACGTATCCCTAACACTCACCTAGTCATGCATGGGTCGTCTTCAGTACCACAAGAGTGGTTAGAAGTGATCAACCAATACGGTGGTGAAATCCCTGAGACCTATGGTGTGCCAGTAGAGCAGATCATCGAAGGTATTAAATACGGTGTTCGTAAAGTAAATATCGATACTGATCTTCGTTTAGCGTCAACAGGTGCTATTCGTCGTCACTTGGCTTTAAATCCAGCTAACTTCGATCCACGTAAATACCTAGCTGAAGCAACGAAAGCAATGACAGAGATCTGTGTTGCTCGTTACGAAGCCTTTGGTACTGCTGGTCAAGCAGCTAAGATCAAGCCTATCTCTTTAGATGATATGCACCTTAAATACTTATCGGGTGAACTTGATCCACAAATCAAATAATTGATAGTAAATTGAAAAAACCGGCTTCAGATGCCGGTTTTTTTATGCCTTGCTCAAGCCGGATCAACGATATACTTACTCGTACATTTCAGGATCAATGTTTTACTAACCTTGGCTTTCACAGATCATTATTTTACTAGTTGGATACTGATCAATGACTTTTTATTGTTCACCTTTTAAACGAATTACAGATCACCTTAACATTAAATCAACAAGTTATCTTATTCTCTAAGTAAAAAACTGATCTGAGATTGATCAACTTAGTAAAAACCTGATCCTGATCTGGTTAAGTTAGTAGATCAGTGATCCGTAATTTTTAGGCGAAATATTTCCCCCTTGCCTTGACCAAAAGCCCTTTATGTTCGATTTTTAAGTTACTGCTTAAATTAAGGATCGCTACCATGAATAAACCTGCCATGATGTTGTCGAGCTTTGCAATGTGCTTTATTTCATTTCATAGTGCTGCTGAAGCCGTAGATGTGTATGGTCGGGCCCATTTAGGGGTTGCTAATAGCGATACTGGCGATGGCAGTGAAACTTCCATTGAGAGCTATAACTCACGTATGGGGATCAAGGGTAGCGGTGAAATAAGTGATGGTTTAAAAGCTGTATATAAGTTTGAATTTGCAGTAAATGCGGCTGATCAAGATAGTGATGGTAAAACTGAAGAGAATATTACCGCTCGTAATCAATATGTTGGCCTTCAAGGCAGTTATGGGCAGGTAGTGCTTGGTCGTCACGATACCGCGTTAAAGGTATCGCAGGGTAAAATTGATTTAATGAACGACTTTAATGGAGATGTTAAAGCCTTGTTTAATGGTGAAAATCGTCTTGGCGACGTGGTTCATTATAGTTCGCCCGTTGTCGGCAATATGCAATTTGTGGTCACTTATATTGCTGAAGATAATTCCAAACAAGATGAAGAAACCGGCGTTTCTGCGGCATTTATGTATGGCGATAGTAAATTTAAAAAAGCGCCTTACTTCGTAAGTGTTGCCCACGATAGTAAAGTAGCCGGCTACGATACAACACGGTTTACGGCGCAAGGTAAATTAGGCGATTTAACCTTAGGCGGTATGTATCAACAAAGTGAAAAAGTAACAGGTTCTGACAAAGAAGATGGTTTTTTAGTGAGCGCATCTTACAAAATCGATAAATATAAGTTACTAGCGCAGTATCAAGATACTGATGGCAGCTTTGGAAAGTTGAAAGACTCGGGTAGCGGTACCTCTGTTGGTGTTGAACGAAGCCTGTCAAAACAAGCACGTATGTATATGTGGTATACGCAATTCTCACTAGATAATAATGCTGATGAAGATCATGTAGCGGTCACTTTAAGGTATGACTTTTAATCTCGAATTCATCTTTTAAGCGTAAAAAATGGCTATTTTTGCATTGATTCTTTTGCGCTTTTTCAATTACTCGTTAGACTTTCATAAAAATGTCATACTTAGTCATAATAATGAAACCAGTTCGCTAACGAAAGAGATAAATTGGAATGTCACGTAAAGTACTAGTCGTCGATGACGAAGCACCTATCAGAGAGATGCTGGTTTTTGTTTTAGAGCAAAATGGTTTTCAAGCAATTGAAGCAGAAGATTATGACTCTGCAATTGAAGCAATGGTAGAGCCATACCCAGATATGGTTTTATTAGATTGGATGTTACCAGGTGGTAGCGGTATTCAAATTGCGAAAAAATTTAAGCAAAGCGAATATACTCGTCAAATTCCTATCATTATGCTGACAGCACGCGGCGAAGAAGAAGACAAAGTACGCGGTCTTGAAGTTGGCGCTGATGACTACGTAACAAAACCATTTTCGCCAAAAGAATTAATGGCGCGTATTAAAGCGGTTATTCGACGCGTTTCACCAACCTCATTAGAAGAAGCCATTGAAGTACATGGTTTACGTCTTGACCCTATTTCACACCGTGTAACATCAGAAGGTAGTGAATTAGATATGGGGCCTACTGAATTTAGACTACTGCATTTTTTCATGACTCATCCTGAACGTGTTTACAGCCGTGAACAATTACTTGATCATGTATGGGGTACAAATGTATACGTAGAAGACCGTACTGTTGATGTGCATATTCGTCGTCTACGTAAAGCTATTGCACCATTGGGGCATGACCGTTTAGTGCAAACCGTTCGCGGTGCAGGCTATCGTTTTTCAAGTAAATTATAAGTGTCATAGGAATGACCTTAACAAGCTAATTTACATACTTAAGGTAAAGTGAGTGTATGTATCGAGTAGTGAATAAACAGGCGTTAGCAAAACGTCTGTTTATGTATTTCTTACCTTTGTTATTAGTTGGCGTACTTATAGGTGCGCCTTTTTTGCTTTTATTTTTAGGCTCTTTTGCACTTTTAATTTGGCATTATCATCAATTATATCGCCTTAGTGATTGGCTTCTAAATCAACGCAGCTTTAACCCACCTGAAGGGGAGGGGGCTTGGGAGCAGGTCTTTGAAGGAATTTATCATTTACAACATCGTAACCGTAAAAAGCGCAATGAGCTGGCAGATTTAATTCGCCGCTTTCGAGATGGTGCAGAAGCCGTACCTGATGCGGTTGTAGTACTACAAAAAGATCTAAGCATCATTTGGTGTAACCAACTGGCTTTAAAAGTTTTAGGTTTACAGTGGCCAACTGATCATGGACAACGCTTAGATAATCTCATTCGCGATCCTAAATTTGCAAAGTATATGCATAAAGCATGTTTTGACGAACCACTTGAGCTTGATGGCGGCCATAGCTACGATCAAACGTTAGAGTTTCGTGTTATGCCCTATGCAAGTTCACAATTGATGATGGTGGTACGTGATGTTACACGTTTAAAGCAACTTGAGCAGATGCGAAAAGACTTTGTGGCCAATGTTTCTCATGAGCTGAGAACACCGCTTACTGTGGTGACAGGCTACTTAGAAATGCTTGATTCAGACAGCTTACCTCCCCCTGCTATGTGGCAAAAAGCACAAACAACCATGCTTGAGCAATGTCAGCGTATGGATAGCTTGGTTAATCAATTACTGTCGTTATCGCGAATTGAAGGAGCGCGTCGGCAAGATAACGACAAGCCAGTAAATGTGCCTCAGCTACTTACTTATATTCAAACCGAAGCAAAGTCATTAAACCAAGAGAAAGGCCATGAGCTTATTTTTAATGTTGATGCAAGTTTAGATATTAAAGGGGCCGAAGACGAATTAAGGAGTGCCTTTTCTAACTTAGTATTTAATGCCATTCATTACACAAAGCCAGGTGGCAAGATTGTGGTTGATTGGCAGTTTAAAAATAACCAAGCCGCGTTTAGTGTGACCGATAATGGTGATGGTATTGCCGCTGAGCATATTAATCGTTTAACCGAGCGCTTTTATCGTGTTGATAAGGCTCGTAGCCGCACTACAGGTGGTTCTGGTTTAGGTTTAGCTATTACAAAACATGTACTTACAAGACATGACAGTCGCTTAGATATCAGCAGTAAGTTGGGACAAGGCTCGACCTTTGCGTTCGCATTCGGTAGCGATAAAGTCGTGCGTATTGCTAATAAAACGGAAAAAACCGAAAAAACAGCAAAGTCATAAAAATGTCATTTAAGGGTAATCTAACTGTCATCTAGTGTCATTAGAGTAGACCGCAGTTAGGAAATGGGACGAACAAATCGGAGTAACCCCTATGAAATTCAAAAATCTCGTTGCCGCAATGGGTGTGGCTGTAACAACATTTGTATCAGCACAAGCAGCTGCAGTTGATAAAGATATGCCTGAGTACACTAAAACAAGTGGTATCTCTGGTAACTTCTCATCTGTAGGTTCTGACACTCTTGCTAACATGATGACGTTCTGGGCAGAAGAGTACAAGCGCTTCTATCCAAACGTAAACATTCAAATCCAAGCAGCGGGTTCTTCAACTGCTCCTCCAGCATTAACTGAAGGTACAGCAAACTTCGGCCCAATGAGCCGTCGTATGAAGTCAAAAGAAATCGAAGCATTCGAAAAGCGTTACGGCTACAAGCCAACTGAAGTACGCGTTGCAATCGATGCTCTAGCTGTATTCGTACACAAAGATAACCCAATCAAAGGTTTACGTATTGACCAAGTTGATGCGATTTTCTCTTCTACACGTAAATGTGGTGCTGATGCACAAGTTAATCGTTGGAGCGAAGTAGGTCTTGAGGGTGATTGGGCTGCAAAAGATATCCAGCTTTACGGTCGTAACTCAGTATCGGGTACTTACGGTTACTTCAAGAAGAAAGCACTGTGTAAAGGTGACTTCCGTAACAACGTAAACGAACAACCAGGTTCTGCATCTGTAGTACAGTCAATCTCTTCTTCTGTGAATGCGATTGGTTACTCAGGTATCGGTTATAAAACGTCAGGTGTACGTACAGTACCTCTTGCTAAGAAAGGTGATAACTTTGTTGATGCAACATTAGAAAACGTTGCAAAAGGTAAATACCCACTATCTCGTTTCTTATACGTTTATGTGAACAAGCACCCTAACAAACCGCTTTCACCAATCGATGCAGAGTTCTTAAAAATGGTTCTTTCTGTAGATGGTCAAAAAATTGTTGAGAAAGATGGTTATGTGCCACTTTCAGGCAAAATGGCAATGGCTGAACTTAAAAAGCTAGGCCTTCTGTAACAACCATACAGACATAGATGAAAAAACCGCTCATTGAGCGGTTTTTTTCGTTTAGCTTTTGGCAAATAGCTTGGCTTTTATTCGCTTTTGAGCGAGGCGTACTTGTTTACGCTTTTTACCTGATGGTGCCTTAAAGCTTTGAATTGGCATTACCGTTGGGTATTCATTGGGTAATATAGGCACACTAAAGTTAGCGTGTTCATCTTTAGGCAAAGCAATTTCTTGTTGGTGTACACGAAGTGCCGCTAAGGTATCATCGTTTTCAACTTCGCTTGGGCATAAAAATAAACCCATTTTACGCATTTTAACACCTAAGCCGATGCTGCTTGAGTAGCGCACAATTGGTGCTGCCAAAATAAGGCCCACTAAAATCGGTGATAACCACCAAAAGAAAGTCGGTGTGTAATAGTAAGCAACCGAGCCCCAAATAATCGCCGTAATAGTCGAAAATAATGTATAACCAATCGCTTCTTTCCACGGCACCATTCTGCCTTCCCGAGGCTGTGCATCCCAACTTACTTTTTTACCTAAAAATACGCACACTACAAAATAGCTATGAAATACCATCATTAGCGGTGCAATCACTATCGCAAAAATCGTTTCGATTAGTGAACCTGCAATTAGCTTCATAGTGCCACCAAAGGCCTTATTACGGTGAACTAAAGTCACAATAACACCCATTAATTTAGGTAGTAATAACAGCACTGCAGTAATAAATAACAACGAATCAATTAAGTCAGTTTTGGCAATTTGCCAAGTTGGGAAAAGCTGATAAGCATGGTTAAAGTACACGTCGCTATTAAGTGCACGAGTCACCGCATCTAATGTGCTTAATGCCAGCATAGATAACCAAATTAACGATGAGATATATGCTGTGGCACCAAATAAAAAATGCATTTTACTCATTAGCTTAAGACCAGATTTAGGCAATAAACCTAAATGCTGGATATTACCTTGCACCCAACGTCTATCACGGATTGCGTAATCGAGAATGTTACTTGGTACTTCTTCGTAGCTACCTTCAATATCACTAAGCAGTAACACATCCCAACCACTACGATGTAGAAGTGAAGCTTCTACGAAGTCATGGCTTAAGATTTCACCACCAAATGGAGCATTGCCTTTTAGAACAGGCAAACCGCAGCATTTAGTGAATGCTTCAACGCGAATAATCGCATTGTGACCCCAGTAATTTGCTTGGTTTGTTTGCCAAAAAGCAGACCCTGTTGCCAACATTGGGCTATATAAAATTGATGCAAACTGTAAAAAGCGACCAAAAAAAGTGTCTTGGCGAACTGGGATGGGAATAGTTTGGATCAAACCTGATTTTGGATTACTGATCATGCTAGAAGTCAGCTCAAGCATACATTGACCCGTCATAATGCTATCGGCATCAAGTACAATCATGTGATCGTATTGGCTGCCCCAACGTTCGCAAAAGTCAGTTAAATTGCCTACTTTACGGTGTTTATTGTCTTCACGGCGACGATAAAAAGTGTGCTTAGCTAAATCACCTAAGCGCTCAGTGAGTGCATTCCACGCTTTAAGTTCATTACGTGCAATTTCAGGGTTTTGGGTGTCACTGAGCAAGTAAAAATCATAATGTGGCATTTGCCCTGTTTTAGCCAGCGAGCGTAAACTTACCTCAAAACCTGCGATTACACGCTCTGTATCCTCGTTGTAGATAGGCATAACAATGGCTGTTTTAGTTTGGCTCAAGGCATGCTGATTAATTTCGATTGGCTTTTGACGTTTTAAGGTTAAAGGGTCAATACGAAATAATTGCAGGATGAAGCCCATGCAGCCACTACAAAAAGCTGTAACGATCCACGCGAAGGTAACTGTAAATAATGCTAGTAAAGCGTACTCAAGCGGTGTCATGCCGTTAGAATTTAAAATATCGAACATGATCCACACGCCGTAAGCGGTAATGGTGAGCGCTAGGCTCGAAAAAAGCCAAGCGCGGGTTTTCTTAAATGGCATTGCTGTTGCCTTTAATGCTTTACTATTGGACGTCGTTTGGATACCAGACATAGCTCCATACCTCGCTGATTTCTTTATCACGTAGTTTTAACGATAAGCGCATATCAACAGGCTTATCTCCCTCTGGCGCCACTTTAAAGGCTACGCGCCATCCTTGATTGTTTGGTAACTGTTGTACCGTTTTATCACTTATTTGCCCTGCAGAGAGTGTAAGATCCGCTTGCATGGCGAAATTAGCAGATAATTTGTTAATAGTTTCCCCACTAAAGTCGACGGTAAATTGGCGATGGCTTTTAGGTGGTGGGTTCTTCTCACCCGGAAGTGCTGCACTGCCAATTCGGGTTCTTAACACACTCGCTTTATCTTGAGCTGCAAGCGTGGCATTGAAAGTCGAAAGTTTGTAACTAAAACTTAAGCTGTCACCAGCTTTCATTGGCTGATCTGGCACCCAGTAGCTAACAATATTGTCGTTGGTTTCTGTATCTGTAGGGATTTCTACTAGCTCAACACGACCTTTACCCCAATTACCCACTGGCTCAATCCACATGCTTGGACGGTTGTGATAATGCGCTTCGGTATCAAGGTAGTTATTAAAGTCACGATCTCGCTGTGCTAGACCAAACCCTTTCGGGTTGTCGTAGCTAAACGAAGTAACGCTCAATTTCTTCGGATTATTCAATGCACGCCAAACCCATTGGCCTTGTTCTGATTGCATTAAAAGGCCATCAGAGTCATGTACTTCAGGACGGTAATCATCAAAGAACTTGGTACTGTTTTCGCCGTGATAGAACATGCTTGTTAACGGGGCAATACCGAGCTTTTTGATGTCTTTGCGTGCAAAAATTTGCAGCTGTGTTTTCACTTCAGTATTCGTTGAAGGTGTTAACTCAAAACGATATGCGCCTGAAACTGATGGGCTATCGAGTAGTGCATAGAGCACGATAGTTGTGTCTTCTGGTGCCGGTTTTACTAACCAGAACTCTTTGAAAACGGGAAACTCTTCACCTGAGCTGAGTGCTGTATCAACTGCAAGACCACGAGCTGACAGACCATATACTTGATGCGGGCCAACTAAGCGAAAATACGAAGCACCTTGGAATACAGCTACTTCATCTTTATATTCGTTGTTATTCAGTGGAAAATGCAAACGAAAACCCGCGTGGCCCAGTTGCGTATTAGCAATGGCAGTATTGATCTCTTGCTCTAACGGTGCAGCGGTTGCATCGTAACGATAGTAATCGGTTTTAAACGGTAAACTTTTTACTTCAGCATTTTGCTCAAGGGTATTTATTGCAACTGGTGAGCGATATAAAAAACCTGGGTGGAATAACTGCACTTCATAAAGGCTTTGATCTTTCCAAATTGCTTGCTCAGTACGAAAACGGATTGCACGATAGTCCTGATAACCAATGCTAGTTAATGCTTCAAGTTCTAATTCTTTAGGCGCAACATACGGCTCAGATGCTAATTTTTTCGCACGCGCGGTGATAACTTCAAATAACTTTTCTTGAGGTATAGTGATCATTGCAGGCTTAAGCTCAACAGCAGCATTATCCTTTACTTGCTGTTTTTCATTTTCGGTAGCTTGAACCTCTGCGGCTGTTTGTTCTGTTTTAGTCGCTTTTGGCTGGTCTGGTTCTTCAACAGCGTAACTATGACCTGCACTCATGGCTAATAATACGCCCAAGAAGGTCTTCTTTTTGACAGCGCTGAAGAGCTTAGTTCGGGTTTCTGGTCTCATTCAATTTTCCTTTAGCCGTAAATCACGTTAATTCATTCATACCCCTTAGCAATTCCTGAACCCAAATAAAAAATAATATTCTCAATGACTTTGAGTTGGTACAGCTAAATGCGAAGAGTAAAATTTTGAAATTAGTGAGAAACAATTACATGGTTGCAGTTGTTTATTCGTCACCAATATGGAGAAGTTTAATGAACGAAAGCTTGCCCTAATATGAATAGCTTAATGGGTAAATAAAAATATGAACAAAATTACCAGAGGCTTAATTATGAAAGCGAAATTGTAATCGAGGAAGGGGGGAGTATAGGCACTGAACAGGCTTTCAGTGCCTCAAAATTAATCTAAACGAATCAATGGTATTATTTAACTTCGCCTAATTTTTCTGCATTTGCTTTACATTGATTGTAAGCTTCAATGCACTTATTGCTACAGACTTTATGAACTAAGCCATCAGCGGTACTTTGTTGTTCACAACTTGCTTCACATTGATAGTTTTGTTGAGCACATTGCTGCATTTCTGGATTGTCAATTTTGTTTGAGCAGGCAGACAGTAATGTCATTGCAAACAATGTAGCTGCAATTGCTGGTAGTTTTTTCATGCTTATCCCTAGTTTATGTCTTTTCTTTGCAATCCATCTTACCCAGATTACAGCTATTTAATCCAGCTCAACTTGTAAATTGTCAATTAAACGCACTGAGCCTAAATAGGCGGCAGCTAAAATAACAAGTTGTTTGTCAGCCGCAGTGGCAGCTTTTAGTGTTGAACGATCTGCTATAGCGTAGTAGTCAGGCTTTAGCCCTGCAGCTTCAAGCTGTGCTTTTGCAGCAGCTTCGAGTGCAGCAATGTCATCGTTACCTTTTTTAAGTGCCGCTGCAGTATTGTTTAGTGTGGCAAACAGAACTTTTGCTGTGTCTTTTTGCTCGTCAAATAAGTAACCATTACGAGAGCTCATCGCTAGGCCTGATATTTCACGGCAAGTTGGAACGCCAACAATTTCAACAGGGATAGATAAGTCGCGCGTCATGGTTTTAATGACTTGCAGCTGCTGAAAATCTTTTTCACCAAAACAGGCAAAATCAGGTTGAACTAGGTTGAATAACTTAGTGACAACCGTTGCGACACCTTTGAAGTGACCAGGACGTGAGCCACCACAGTAACCCATAGAGACACCTGGTACATCGACAAAACTTTGCTCGCCTAAACCATTTGGATAAATGGTCTCAACGGATGGTGTAAATACAATATCAGTACCAAGATCAGCTAAACCTTGTTTATCTTCGTTTAATGTACGCGGATAGCTATCAAGATCTTCATTTTTCCCAAACTGCATCGGGTTAACAAATATACTCACGACTACTTTATCAGCGAGTGTCTTGGCTTTTTCAACAAGTGAAAAGTGGCCTTGATGTAAATTGCCCATAGTAGGCACTAGCGCAATGCTTAAGCCTGCTTGACGCCAAGCCTTGATTTGACTGCGTAAGGATTTTATTTCAGTGATTGATTGCATTTATTTAAACTCGTGTTCGGCACTTGGGAAAGCACCACTTTTTACATCTTCACAATACTTTTGCACTGCAGCTGGCATATTGCCGGTTTCTAACAAAAAGTTCTTTGAAAACTTTGGAATATAGCCTGCAGAAATACCTACTAGGTCGTGCATTACTAAGATTTGACCATCGGTCTGATTACCTGCCCCAATACCGATCGTAGGAATGCTCAGCTCATCTGTAATACGCTTAGCAAGCTCACTAGGAATACACTCTAAAACAAGTAATTGTGCACCAGCAGCCTCAAGTGCTTTAGCATCGCTAACCATTTTGTCTGCTTGAGATTGCTCTCGGCCTTGAATTTTAAAACCGCCAAATACGTGTACTGATTGTGGTGTTAGGCCTAAGTGACCACAAACAGGAATACCTTGCTGGGTCATCGCACGGATGCTGTCGTGAAGCCATTCACCACCTTCAAGCTTGACCATGTTTGCCCCTGCACGCATAAGCTCAGCAGCATTTTTACAAGCATCAGTTGGGTTGGCATAAGTCATAAATGGTAAGTCTGCAATAACAAATAACTCACGGCTACCTGCTCGTACGCATCGCGTATGATAAGCAATATCTGTGTTGGTTACCGCTAATGTATCATCAGCACCTTGCAAAACCATACCTAACGAGTCACCCACTAAAATCACTTCGACGCCATTATCATGAAACAATTTAGCAAAACTGGCATCGTAGGCCGTTAATGCGGTGATTTTTTGTTGTTCATGTTTCATTTTATTAAGTGTTGAAACGGTGATTTTAGACATAATTTCCTCTAAGGCTTAGCCTTGGTTGATTACTGCTGAGGGAGTTGTTGTAAACCGTTTAAAGGTAACGTTTTTGTTATATCAGCAAGTGATTGATTACTCGGTAGTACAAGCGTTGGCGCAATTTCCAACAATGGATAAACAACAAATTCTCGCTGTGTTAGGCCATAATGAGGCACGGTCAAGCGAGGGGTGTCTATCACGTCATTACCAAACAATAGAATATCTATATCAAGGGTGCGAGGACCCCAGCGTTCTTCTTTTCTAACACGGCCATGTTCAAGTTCGATAGCTTGAGTTAAATCAAGCAATTGTTCTGGCTCAAGTGCAGTTTTAACACAAGCGACCGCATTTACATAATCGGGTTGATCTTGAGGCCCCATAGGTTTGCTTGCGTAGTCATGCGATACACAAACAAACTCAACATCTTTTAATGCTTTTAGGGCAGCGACAGCAGCATGAATTTGTTTACGTGGCGCGTTTAAATTAGCGCCTAAACCTAAATAAACGGTATGCATGCTTAGTCTACTTTTTTCTTGCGCGGACGACGGCGACGTTTAGGACCGCCTTGGTGCCCTAAATTTTTAACCATCTCTTTTTGGCCATTGATGTCTTGGCTTAGGTAGGCTGTCCACCAATCTGCTAGCTCTTTCAGCTGTTCTTCACCTGCCTGCACACGAAGTAGTAAGAAGTCATAGGCGGCTTTGAAGCGAGGCTGTTGAGTGAGCCTGTAAGCGCGCTGACCACCTCGTTTATCAAGGCGTTGTTGAATATGCCAAATATCGCGTGCACCAAGTGTGAAGCGTTTGGGTACTGCGACATGTTGTGCGTTTTCACTCAGTACTTTATTCATCGCTTGTGCAAATGCATCGTACTCTGAAAGTTGATCACGTAGTTGTAACTTCTTAGCAATACTCAGTAATGGGAACCACAACAAGGCTGCAAAAATAAATGCTGGGGTGACTTTTTTATCTGCGTTAATACGTTTATCGGTGTTTTTAAACATTTGCAGGATAAACGCATGTTCTAGGCCATCAGGGTTTGCATCTAAGATTTTATCAAGCGCTGGGAATAATGCTTTGAATAACCCATACTGGCGCAGCATTAAGTAGTTTTCTTCAGCTTTGCCGTTTAAGAACAACTTAAGTGATTCTTCAAATAAACGAGCAGGCGGAATATGGTCAAGTAAATTAGCAAGGCCTTTAATTGGCTTTTCGGTGCCTGGTGCAATGCTCATGCCCAGTTTTGTTGCAAAACGAACAGCACGCAGCATGCGCACAGGGTCTTCCCTGTAGCGTGTTTCAGGGTCGCCAATAAGCTCAATTTGTTTTGCTTTTATAGCACTAATACCGTTGGCATAGTCATAGATACAAAAATCGTTAATTGAGTAATAAAGTGCATTAATAGAAAAATCGCGTCGCTCGGCATCTTCTTCGATGCTGCCATAGACATTATCGCGAAGTAGTTGTCCGTGTTCGCTTGATTGGCTAATTTGATTTTTACTTTCGTCAGCTTCATGATGACCTCGCATGGTCGCCACTTCAATCACTTCTCGGCCAAATACGATATGGGCTAAACGAAAACGACGACCGATTAGGCGACAGTTGCGAAATAGCTTTTTGATCTGTTCAGGCGTTGCGTTTGTTACAACATCGAAGTCTTTAGGTTGTTGACCTAACAATATATCTCGAATACAACCACCAACAAGGTAGGCATCAAAACCACCTTCTTTAAGGCGGTATAATACTTTGATTGCATTTGGGCTAAATTGTTTGCGTGAAATACCATGTTCACTGCGCTCGATCACCAAAGGTAATTCGCTCGTTGATAAAGCATCACTTGATGTCGTGGCATTTGGGCCAATAATTTGCCGACAAAATTGAAAAAGCTTGGAAATAATAATCTGTCTCCTACGACGCGGACTTTGCGACTCATCAAGTATAGCGTTTGTTTGTTACTTCGCCGATGTGAGATTGACGTGTAATCAATGTGTTTTAAATGACGCTAAATTAAGGTGTTGATGATTCGCACACTTTGGGTCGCTATCATATACCAGCAGGGCTGAAAAATTAAGTTACTCGGCCTTTAAAATTGGCAATTTATTTTTCAATAGGAACAAAGTCACAAAAAGTAGAGTTCGAATCCTCGTTAACTTGTATTTCTTGTACCTTTGGAATGTATTCAAGACGGTAAGTTTCGACTGCCCATGCTAGCATTTGTTCTATATCTAATGACAGTAGAGAGACTTCTGGCTTTAAACCTAAAAAGCGAAAGGCATCGAACAAGGCCGGTTTTGGATCTGATTTCGCTATTGCTGGCGCGTAATTCTGTTTCGATAGCTTAAAACCAGGTTTAGCAACCGCTAACGGTAGATGTGCATATTGTGGAGCAGGTTTATTGAGTTGCTTAAACAAACTGAGTTGTCGTGCAGTTGGCTCAATTAAATCAGCGCCGCGAACTACTCGTGTTATATCTTGTGCAATATCATCAACGACCACGACCAGTTGGTAAGCAAATAAACCATCACTTCGCTTTATTAAGTAGTCTTCTTTGGCAAGTTGGCTATTTACACTAACCTCACCTTGAATTAAATCATGATAGTGACTTGTTGCATATTGCTGGGTTAAACGCAGTGCTGAATCAGCTAAAGAGTGGTTTTTATCTCGGCAATGGCCTTGGTAAATTCCCCCGATAGCTTTAATTTCTTTACGGGTGCAATGACATGCATAAACAAGGTTTTGTGAAATTAGCTCATCAACAATTGCTTGGTATTGCTCATGACGCTGGGTTTGGTAAATGACGGGCTCGTCCCAGTATAGGCCGTAAGCCTCTAGGGTATGTAATATATCGTCGCTAGCACCGCTTACAACACGCGTTGTGTCGATATCTTCAATGCGTACTAACCATTTTCCTTGATTGGCTTTTGCATCAAGGAAGCTACCCACAGCCGCTATAAGTGAGCCAAAATGTAATGGCCCTGAAGGGGATGGCGCAAAGCGGCCACGATATTCACGCATTGGCGTGTTAACGGCTGTGGTAGACATGGGCTAATTAAAGGATATTAACCGCGTCCAGATTGCTTTTCTTTAATTTCCGCAAGCGTTTTGCAGTCTACACATAAATCAGCTGTAGGACGCGCTTCTAAACGGCGGATACCAATTTCAATACCACATGATTCACAGAAACCAAAATCGTCTTCTTTGATTAATTGAATCGTTTTTTCTATTTTCTTGATCAGTTTACGCTCGCGGTCACGAGTACGAAGTTCTAATGAGAATTCTTCTTCTTGTGCTGCACGGTCTACTGGATCTGGAAAGTTAGCTGCTTCGTCTTGCATATGCGATTTAGTACGGTCTACTTCGTTACGTAAATCGTTACGCCAAGCTTCTAAAATTGTTTTGAAATGAGCACGTTGTGCTTCATTCATATACTCTTCACCTGGTTTTTCTTGATATGGATCCAACCCGGCTTGAGCCAATAACCCTAGTCTTTTTTGGTCTGGCATAACTTTCTCCTAAATCCTTAATATTTTGCCCAGCATTAGCCGGCGGCTATAAATAGCAGAATCATTAGGTTGAGGCAAATTTATTTTTAATTAATCCTATAGGCCTCGAGCTGATGATTGCTCAAATAATTATGGGCGGTTTTGTAAGCCCTTAACTATCCGTTAATTTTTTAAAATTTGCATAGTTATATGGGCAAAAAAAAATAATACAACTTAAATCGTGTTATTTACTGCTGTTTTAAGAAAAGAGTTGTTTAAGGCTGAAAACTACACTTTTCCTGCAATTGAATCTCGTTGGCTGAAATTTTTGCTTTATAAGCAATCACTTCAACTCCTTGCTCTATTGCATGAGCTAAAAGTTGCGCATATTTGGGATCGATATGAGCTGCAGCACTTACTTGATTAATACCTTCATGTAAAACTGCAAACAGTAAGACTGCACGATGCCCTTGTTGCACCATTTCTACTAGTTCCCTTAGGTGCTTTTGACCTCGTTCAGTTTTTGCATCTGGAAAATAACCTTGCCCAGACTGCGGCTCTAATTGCGAGAGTAAAGTCACTGATTTTACTTCAATATAACAATGGGGCTTGTTTTCATCTGTTAATAAAAAATCGATACGGCTATTTTCTTGGCCGTATTTTACTTCTGCTGTAATTGTTTGGTAATCAGCTAGTTCAGCAATAGTGCCAGCATTGAGAGCCTCTTGCACAATTCTGTTTGCAATAGCGGTATTGACACAAATTAAATGATTAAATTGATTCTCTGTTAGTTGCAGTGAATGGGGGTATTTGCGTTTGGTGTTATCACTGGTTGAATAAAAAGCGTTAAACCCTGGCTCAGCACAGCCCGTCATCTTTCCTGTATTGGCGCAATGCGCTGTAAACTGCTCGCCTTCAGCCGTTTTTAAGTCGGCTAAAAAGCGTTTGTAGCGTTTTATTAAGGTGGCTGATTGTAATGCGGGAGTGAACTTCATGGCTCTAATAATTTCGTTTTTCTTTATTGTATGTCATTCATTACGAGGATTGAACCACTCAACATAATGCTATTTATCGCAAGCTGTTGGGAACTTACGTTGGCTGTAGTAAACTCAGGCAACATTTTTAGCGCAAAGAGTATTCTAACATGTCAGAAAAATTTTTAGTTCAACTTAGCGAGCAGGGCGCTGCCGCACACTGGGGCGAAAAAGCCGCTCTTTCTTTTACTGAACAAGGCGCAACTGTTCATTTAACTGAGCAAGATACACTTAAAAACGTACAAAAAGCAGCACGTACGTTAGCTAATCAAGGCTTAAAAAATATTGCTTTAGTGGGCGATGTTTGGTGTACAGAAACACAATGGGCTTTTTATCAAGGCTTTGTTTCACCAAAAAATTTAGATGCAATTGAGTTTGTTGAAAATGCAAAAACAGACGGCAAAGAACTGGCTTCTTTAAAGCAAGCTGCGACTTGGGCTCGTCAAATGATCAATGGCACAGCTGATGATATTTTCCCTGAGAGCCTAGCTGGTAAAGCGGCAGAATTCATTCAGTCATTAGCGCCTGAACACGTAAGCTATCAAATCATTAAAGGTGATGCTTTATTAGAGCAACAATGGATTGGTATCCATGCGGTAGGTCGTGGTAGTGAACGCCCACCGGTATTATTAGCATTAGATTACAACCCAACTGGTGACGAAAATGCCCCTGTTGCTGCCGCTTTGGTTGGTAAAGGCATTACCTTTGATTCAGGTGGTTACTCAATCAAAGCAAGTGAAGGCATGCTAGGCATGAAGTGCGATATGGGTGGTGCTGCTACAGTAACTGCAGGCTTAGCACTTGCTATTAACCGTGGTATCAACAAACGCATTAAATTATTCTTATGTTGTGCAGAAAACCTTATTTCAGGCCATGCATATAAACTTGGCGATATCCTAACCTATAAGAATGGTACAACGGTTGAAATCGTTAATACTGATGCTGAAGGCCGTTTAGTACTTGCTGATGGTTTAATGGCTGCAGGTGAGTCGGGTGCGCCATTAATTATTGATGCGGCAACACTAACAGGCGCTGCACTGGTAGCTGTTGGTCAAGAGTACAACGCATTATTTGGTCTTGATAAAGAGCTTGTACGTGACGTACAAGACTTTGCAGAGCAGGAAATGGAAGCTGCTTGGCCATTACCACTTGAAAAATGGCATCAACAAAACTGTCCATCACCATATGCAGATACCGCAAATAGCCGTCCTCAAAAGGGCGGTGGCTATGGTGGTGCATCTAATGCGGCTGGTTTCTTATCTCGCTTTGTGCCAAATGAAGGCAAAGGCTGGGTACACATTGACCTGGCAGCAGCATTTAATATGGGTAGTACAAGTGAGTGGGCTGCTGGTGCGACAACACAAGGTATGCGTACAGTTGCAAGAACCTTACTAGAAAAAGCATAAGTAATTTACTTTTCTGTGATTAATAAAAAGCGCCTAACTTAGATGAAGTTAAGGCGCTTTTTTTGTAAATTCACAAACTGATACAAGCTTTTTTGAGTAAATTAGTATAAAATCCCGCCCCACATTTTCTCATCCTGTGGTTAGTTATTATTAAATTAGCTACACTTGAATGATCATTCACACTGGGGTCTCTATTTATGTCAGATAAGTGCTATATCACTGCGCAGCAGCTTCTTGAAGATTCATTTCGTGTTGCGGCACAAGTTTATGAAGATGGTTTCCGTCCTGATTTCATCATTGGTATTTGGCGTGGTGGTGCTCCAATTGGTATCGCAGTTCAAGAATATTACGATTATAAAGGTATCGAAACTGACCATATTGCAGTGCGTACTTCATCGTATTACGGTATTAACCAGCAGTCAAAAGAGATCAAAGTTCACGGTTTGCATTACATCATTGAAAATGCGAATGCAGATAACTCATTATTAATCGTTGATGACGTGTTCGATTCTGGCCGCAGTATTTTTGCATTGAAAGAAAAGCTTTCTGAATTAATGCGTTTGAACTTACCACGTGATATTCGTGTTGCATGTCCATACTACAAGCCAAAGAACTCAAAAGTAGACATGGTGCCAGATTATTATATTCATGAGTCTGAAGAGTGGTTAGTATTCCCTCATGAACTTTCAGGCTTAACGCCAGACGAAATCATCGAAGGAAAGTCTGATTTAGCTAATATTCACGACATACTTTTAGAAAAATAAGCATCATTTTTACAAAGTTATGAGTGTTCTTACACTCATAACTGCGCAAAACTTTCGACGTAGTCACTAAGCTTGTCGATATCTACCACTTGTAAGCCTTGAGTACTTCTCTTTACTAAGCCTTTTTCAACTAATTCTGTTACAACGCGTCTATAAGCTCTTTCGGTGGTGGCAAAGCGCTCAGCTTCTGCATTTACGGTAGGGTAGGCACGCAGTAATGTTGGGTTATTATTCTCAGCTCTTAATAAGCAATCTTTAGCTATGTTGTAGCTAAGTGGTAATAGCAGCTTATCTAAATTTATTTTTTGGTTTTCTTGGAATTTAGCAGCGATTGTTTGCGCTGTGTATAAGCTTAGCTCTGGTTTTTCTAATAGTAGTGCACGCCAATGTTTAAGCTCAATTAGGTTATAACTTACATCACTAAAGCACGTTACTGTGTAAATACAGGGATAATTATTCAGTGCTTCAATCTCACCAATCAGGGTGTTATTACAGTCAAGTTGACCTAAAAGAAGGCGTCGGCCGTTACCCACGTCATAGCTGAATGACACCGTGCCGCTTCTAACTAATACGAGTTTTGATAAAGGTTGATCCTGATGGATCAGCACTTCTTTTTTAGCTTGTTGAAAACTGCTGCCAGCAAATGTCAGTAATTGGTCAACAAGATAGCTTGAAAAATGATATTGAAACATTAACGCCGCTCTTCGGACAATTGTCCTATTTATTACATCTTAATGACGTTAGCATTAAGATTCTAAGAATTTACGCTAACTTGCTAGTAAGGTGTTTCACGTTACTGATACCTTCATTTCCCGTGTAATGATTTTAAAGCCAAGATTTTTCTGCAGCTTTACAAGGTTTTTAGTAAGTTAGCTTTTTTATTTTATTGTCAAAGTAGCACTGAGTGCGTCAAAAAAAATGACAAGCTCCAATGCTAACCTAAAGCCTAGGAGAGAACAATTGAGTTGGGAATATTTAGGCTATTTAGCGTCAGCACTTTTGGTTGCTTCTTTGACAATGAGCGATGTAGTTAAGCTACGTTGGCTTAACCTAGCAGGATGTATTGCATTTACCTTCTACGGGCTGGCAATTGGTGCTGTTCCTGTGGCCTTTACCAATGGTTTACTAGCATTTGTGAATATTTACCACATCATAAAATTAAAGCGTCAGCAAAAAGCTGACGCTAAGTAACACTTAGTAATACTAATCTTCTTTTTTATACTTAAGCTGACCCGCAATCCAAGTTTGTGTCACGTTTATATCGTGGATCTCTGAGACTGGCGCTTTGTAATAGTCTTTATCAATCAAGATAAAGTCAGCCCACTTTCCTTGCTCTAAACTGCCAAGTTTAAACTCTTGATGTGCAGCATATGCACCACCTAAAGTAAAAGCACGTAAAGCTTCATCACGCGATAGTAGCTCTTGTGGTCGCCAGCCGCCTTCTGGCAGCTGATTATGATCCATGCGAGTAATGGCTGAATATAAGCCGTCAAACGGATCAGCAAGCTCTACTGGAAAATCAGAACCCGCCGCAATCACTGAGCCTTGCGCTAAAAAGGTTTTCCAAGCGTAAGCCCCTTCAAGTTGTTTTTCAGTTAGACGTTGCTCTGCCATATGCATATCAGATGTTGCATGAACAGGCTGCATTGATGGAATGATTTTTAACGTTTTAAAACGAGGAATGTCTTCAGGAGTAACAATTTGTGCATGTTCAATTCGGTTACGAAGTAAAATTCCACCGGTTTTTTTAAACACATTTTCATAGGCATCTAGCACTACGTGATTGGCTTTATCACCAATTGCATGGGTGTTAGCACTAAAGCCATGGGTAAAGCTTAAGTTGAATAGTTGCTCAAGCTTTTCTTGGGTTTCAAGCATTAAGCCATGGTGATTTTTTCGATCTGCGTATTCCTCGATTAGGGCTGCACCACGACTTCCTAGCGCACCATCAGCATACACTTTGACACTACGAATCGACAGCATGTCATTCATATCTTTATATCGGCCCGCTTTAAGCATTGTTTCTAGCTGAGGATCAGCAGCACTTAGCATGGCTACTATTCTAACGGGAAGGGTGCTTTGTTCAGAGCGCTGCTTATACACTTGCCAGGTATCATAATCGATACCGGCATCATGGGTTGATGTAATCCCTAAACTAAGTAGATGTTTACCTGCATTATCTAATGCAGTATTAATGCTGGCATGGCTTGCTTTTGGTACATGCTGAGTAATAAGCGTTTCGGCTTTATCAATGAATACCCCTGAAGGTAAACCAGAATCCAGTTTTATAATTTCACCACCGGCAGGAGAGCGAGTTTCTTTGGTGATACCTGCAAGCTCCATTGCTTTTGAATTTACCCACACAGCATGGCCATCAACTCGAGAAAGCACTACGGGTTTATCTTTTAAATACTTGTCTAAATCAGCAGCATTTGGGAACTGTCCACCAGGCCACTGCTCTTGGTTCCAACCTCGACCAATGATCCAGCCTTGTTTATCTTTAGCAAACTCAGCTAGCATTTTGCCAACTTCATCTGCCGAGCGAGTACTTCTAACATCAAGTTGTGAAAGGTTATTACCTAAACCAATCACATGGCCATGGGCATCAATCAAACCAGGCAATAACGTGGCTTGTTGGCCATCAATCGTGGTGGCATCAGGAAAGCTTTTTTTGATTGAGTCATTACCGGTTTTTACAACTTTACCGTCTTTAAAAACCAGTGTTGAAAAGTGTTGAGTTTCACCTTTGTAGGTTGGTGTGTAACCATTTACATTGTAAATTACTGTGGTATTGGCAAAACAACTTATCGAAGCTGTTGCCAGTAAGCTGATGATGAGTTTCATAATCTTCTAATAGTTTTTATTGAATTATGAAAACATTATCAGAGTTGCAGTAAACTGCAACTCAGCAGCAATTAAATAATCAAATAGACATTTTTATTTACTTGCGTAGACCTTAAATTCACTCAGCGATAATTTATTATCTTTATCGCTGTCGTAATTTTTAAAACGTGACCATAGAGCAGGATCTCTTGCAGACTCTGAGCGAGTAAGGTAGCCATCGTCATTACGGTCAAGTTGTTTAAATTTTTCACCAATACTATCTGCAGCAAAACCCAATGTGCTAAATCCACAACATAAAATTAGGCTGGCAAAGGTTAATTTTGACATTACTTTAACTCTTGTTTGTTAAATAGTGTTTAAATTCTAGGAGCGAAATTTGTTGATCTTTATCTGTATCCCACTCTGCCATGCGTTTTTGCAAGTGTGGTTGGGATGACAGTTCTTGCAAAGACAAAAAGCCATTTTTGTCTTTATCTAAGTGATCAAATCTTTGTTTTACATCTAATGCTAAGCTATTGAAGCTTATTGTAATTAAGGTACATGAAGCAAGCCAGAAAATTCTCATAATTACACTCCTTTATAAATAAAAGTGCTTGCCATAATTTAACTCCCATAATTTAAATCCGTTTACACATTCCCTCTGGGATTATGGCAAGCACTTTAAGCCGTTAAGGTTTGAATTTTTCAAACTCTTGTTCAGACAAAACTTGATCGCCGTTTTCATCTAGGTCGGCAAATTGCTTAAGTAAGTTATCGTGCTTAGTCGCTTCAGCTAAAGAAATCTCACCGTCGGCGTTTGTATCAAATTTAGCAAATCGAACATCCATTTGTGATGCTAAAACGGTAGCGCTGATAACCAAAAACATGAGCGAAAACGCTGCTAAAAGTTGTTTCATTACAATCTCCTATTGAATAAACGACTGAAACTCAGAAAATGAAATTTGACCATCTTGGTTACTATCTATTTGAGTAAAGTTGCTATGTAATAATGCATCTTCAGATGCCTCTGCTTCACTCAAAAAGCCGTTACTGTCTTTATCTAGCTCGTTAAAAGTCGTTTGCAGATCGAATGCATAACAGTCTACCGTAACTAGGTTTATCAACACTGCGGCTGAAATGGCCGTAATCTTCATTTTGTGTCCTAAATGACTAATTTACTTTGTAGTTATCAAAATTGGTGCCAGTTTTTAAATGTGTTAATTATCAGTGGGTTATATATTTTGTGTGGTTTTTAATGCGAAATAGTTACAGAGTATTGTGTCTTTTTTGCAACGCTTTTTAGGCGACTAAGCTTTATTCACCTTGTTTCAATGAGTTAGCGTGTTGCTAAATAGCAACTATGTATCAGTTTTTGGGTAAAAGTCCGTACTTTTTAAGGTCGGATTCAGCGAGTGTCTAAGTTTATTCACTAATAATCAGCATCAGCAATTATGTTGAGAGTGAATATGCAAAATAAAGTAGCGATAAAAATGAAACAGTTAGTCAACTGGCGGCCTAGTCTCATTGGTCAGTTCGTTTGTAGTATTTTGCTGTCTTTACTGCCGTTATCTTTAGTGGTGATTTTGTTTTTAAATGCCCTTAATAAGCAGCTTGCGCTGACCCAAGAAATCGTCGGTGACAATTACGAACTTACCAAAGCATTCAATAACCTTAAACAAGACTTAAATAGTTTAGAAAGGGCGACTCGACAAAATTGGGTGCTTAAGAGTGAATCTCTCGATAGCCTGATTGCTAACAAGTGGCAATCTTCTTTGCAAAGTGTTGATGAGCTTATTTTTTTGAGCCCTACAGCTGATTATGTGTCGCAGTGGCGTCAGCTTGCTGAGGTATTACAATTTGCAGAGCAGCATTTGCTAGTTGAACAAAAGCAAGATGGTGAGCTGTTTGCTCCTGCTAGCAAGCTTATCAGTGAACAAACAAACTGGCTTAAAGAGCAAAATGAATTACGGATCACAAAAAACCAACAGCAATTAAAAGCACTACAAGCTTCATTTATTAATTGGTTAATAGCATTAATTCCACTCACGCTATTGGTAGGTGGTGGATTTCTATGGCGGATCAGCGGACGCCTACGAGAGCTTACCAATGTTATTGATAAATTAGGGCAAGGGCACTGGCAGCAAAAAATTCATGTTCGTGGTTCTTCAGAATTAGTTGAATTAGGCAATAAACTTGAATGGGTACAAGCACAGTTACATATGCTTGAGCAGCAAAAAGATACTTTTTTGCGTCATGTGACACATGAGTTGAAAACCCCCCTAGCTTCTATGGTTGAAGGCACAGATTTACTTGCAGATGAAATTGTTGGCCCAATCAATAGCGAGCAACAAGCAGTCCTTGAGCTAATAACACAAAGTATGGTGCGACTTAGAGTCATGATTGAAAGCTTATTGAGTTACAACGCTATCCGCACTAGTAAGCAAAGCCTGAGCGAGCTTAATTTTAACGTGATGATGAATAAAATTGAGCGTCATTTTGAGCACCGATTATCTGCGCGTGACTTATCCATTGTTTGGGTTAACGAGTTACCAAATAAGGCCTTGTTTATATCAATAGAACTACTTGAAATGGTGCTTATTCAGCTGACCTCAAATGCGTTAAAGTTTTCGCCAGAACATGAGTCAGTGATAATCAAGGCAAGCTTAAAGCAGGGGCAATTAATTTTGAATGTAAGCGACTTAGGCGAAGGCATTGATGATACTGAAAAAGCCGCTGTGTTCGGGGCTTTTTACCAAGGCAAGAATGCAAAACAACATACTGAAATGAGCAGCGGACTGGGTTTAACCATAGTCAAAGAAACCGTTGAGCAATTAAACGGTAAGCTCTCTATTACTGATAATGACCCTCAAGGGTGTGTATTTACAGCCATTTTACCAATTCAATTAACCCAAGGAGTTAACTGATATGGGCTTAGCTAATAAAGCCAGTTTTATGCTTGTTATAGGCACGTTTTTTATAACTGGGTGCACGCTCACGCAAAAGAATGTTGAGCCAGAACAAGTAGAGCCGAAAGCAGAGGTTAAACCTGATGGGCAACCTAACCCTAAACCTCGACCAAAAAGTGAGCCTTTGTATCCGTCCGCAAGTACCGTTATTGCATGGCATGCTGCCAAGTGTGGTGGCTTTAAAGCAAAATCTGACAAAGTAAATTATGTTGGTGAGAATGAACTAAAACGTCTTTTTGAGTCGATATGTTTATTCGCTGCTTCAGAACCTGAAAAGGCCCTTAACCTGCTTGATAAAAGCGACCGTGCTTATTATTGGCCAGATGATATTAAGCAGTATCTTTGGTTACAAAAGCAATATTTACAGCAAAGTTTAGCGGCAAAACAAGCAAAGCAAGCGCTGAGTGATGAAATGGAAAAAACCTTATCGTCGCTTGCGACTATCGAACAACAACTTCTGCTACGTGAAGAAACCAAGGAGCAGTAACCATGAATGAAGTAACAAAACCACGAGTTCTATTAGTTGATGACGATGCTAGTTTATTAAAGTTATTGGCGATTAGAATTGAGTCTAAAGGCTACTTGGTAAGTACTGTTGAAAGTGGCATTGAGGCATTACAAGCGCTAAAAAGCCAAACCTATGATGCGGTGATCACTGACTTAAGAATGGATGAAATGGACGGCATGGCCCTGCATCGCCAGCTGCAAAGTCGTTATCCTTCGATGCCGGTGATTATGATGACAGCGCATGGTTCGATTCCTGATGCAGTTGAAGCAACTAAACAAGGTATATTTGCGTTTATTACCAAGCCGGTTGATAAAGATGAGCTGTTCGACAGCCTTGCTAAAGCTATCGAGATCCATGGTGTACATGGTGATGAAACACCGACACAAACAAATATTGTCACCCGCAGCGGCGCGATGTTGCATTTACTTGAGCAAGTTAAATTGCTTGGCCCAACGCAAGTGAATGTGTTGATTTCCGGTGCCAGCGGAACAGGTAAAGAGCTGCTAGCACAAGCGATACATCAACATAGCCATGTTAGTGAAGGGCCATTTGTTGCTATTAACTGCGGCGCTGTGCCGGGGGAGCTTTTAGAGTCTGAATTGTTTGGTCATAAAAAAGGCGCGTTTACAGGCGCGGTAAAAGACCACCAAGGTTTGTTTCAACAAGCCCAAGGTGGTACCCTTTTTCTAGACGAAATAGGTGATATGCCGCTAAATTTACAAGTAAAGCTGCTAAGGGTTTTACAAGAGAAAACCATTCGCCCTGTGGGCTTTCAAGAAGAAATCCCAATTGATGTGAGGGTGGTGTCAGCGACTCACAAGAACCTCCCTGAGGCAATCAGCAACCAGCAATTCCGTGAAGATTTATATTACCGATTAAATGTGGTGAACTTAAAACTCCCTCCGCTTTGTGAGCGCAGAGAAGATATTAGTTTGCTAGCACAGCATTTTGCAGGTTTAATTGCTAAACGTATGGGACAAGAGCAAAAGCAATTTGCTAATGATGCGATGCATGCCTTGGTTCGCTATGACTGGCCGGGTAATATTCGTCAATTACAGAATGTGATAGAGCAGGTAGTAGCCCTAACACCTGGTAAAGTGATTGCAGCTCAGCTCGTAGAAAGTGCATTAAACAGCAATGCTAGTATTGCTGAGCCGCTTTCTTTAAATGATGCAAAAAAAGAATTTGAGCGAGATTATTTAATTAATACGCTGAAAATGTCAGCGGGTAATGTTGCCGAAGCCGCTAAGCTTGCGAAACGTAATCGCTCAGATTTTTATAAATTAATTAAAAAGCACAATATTAATGTTGAAAGCTTAATATAAGGAAAAACATGGCACTTTTTTTAGTCTATTTGGGCGGTCGTATTCAAGGATGCCACATTGAAATGCACGATGTTAGATTTGTCGTAGGCGATAACATTGAACAAACCTATTCAAAGCTTAAAGCACAGTGGGTGGGTGATAAAAGCAAAGTACATATGGATAGCTACATGCAAATTCAGCATATCGATGGCTATCAGGTTGAAGTAGTTGATACTCAACATAGCCAAGCTGAAAAACTGTATTTTGTGAATTTAGGTGCCTATCGAGCAGATAGCCTTGCTGAGCAACATGATTTTGCCTTGTACGTTGCGCGTAGCAGTGAAGAAGCAAAGCAACGCGCTAAAGAGTCTTTATTGGCTGGAATGACTCATCTTCATAAAGATGATTTACACGATGTGGACGATTGTTTTGCGATTGATTTGCTTGATAGCAACTTATCAATCAAATTAACGCCAAGTGGGCAGGCACAAGCCATAAAGCCCGACTGGTTTGGTTATCATGTATTGTGATATCTATGCTCAATAATACTTAATTAAGCGAGTTGGTATTAACTATTCTTGGTTATCGTTTTTGCTGGCAACTTTAAAGGCGATAATTACTAATCCAAACAAGGCAAATGGAAGTGCAGCAAGTAAATACTCAACGGTATGACTGTCTTGAAAGTTAGGCTGAAGTAGGAAGTGCCCTGCAACACAAAGCAGAATAGCCACGAATAAAACAGGCAGTAAAATCAGTTCTTTTTTAGGTGAGTGTTTTTTCATTACAGAATGCCATCTTTAGAAAGTGCGCCATTGTAATGATCTCGGCTTACTCAGGTCAAATAAGTTGCTTTGTAGTTCGCTTTATATTGCGCTGTATCAACTTTTTTTGTGTCAGTTTTTACTGGCTGCTTTTTTGGAGCCGCTTGTTTATCTGTTACTTCATTATGGTTAAATAGCCCCATAATGAATTCAATCTCTTCACGTTGTAATCCAGATCGCATGATGCTCTCCAAAAATATTTGCCTTTTGTAATACAAATGTTACGTTCTGTAATCTGAATTATTGGTGAATATAACGTCTCTAAACTGTAATCATATGTAACGCAAATGTACTTATTTAATAGGCAGCTTCACAGTAAACACAACACCTGTGCCATCATCTAAATTTTCTGCCAATACCTTACCGTGATGGTAATCGCAAATAAGCCTTACAATATATAGACCTAAACCCAAGTGGGGCTGCTGCTGATGTTGTTGGCTCCTCACAGATACCATTGAGTCAAAAATGTGTTCAACTAAACCATCGGGTAACAAAGGCCCTTGGTTGCTAATCGTTAATAGCGCATGTTGATCTTGCTTGGTTAAGCTAACTGAAATTGTGCTTTGTGGAGTTTTAAATTCAAGTGCATTGTTGATAAGTTTATCGAGTAATTGGGCAATAAACTCTGGTGCGCCACTGACATTCAATGGTTCTTTATCAAGCGATAGAGTAAATAGGCTTTCACCATAGGTTATTTGATAGCCTTGCATACATCCAGTGATCACCTTGGTGAGATCAAACTCTTCTGTTTCGGCGTTTTGAATGCTTTGTTCTAGACGCGTCGCTTCACTCATGGTGGTAATAATTTTACCTAATCGCTCAACCCCTTCACTGGCACGGTCTAAGTATTTTTGGCTGAGCTCAGATTGTGGCTGCATTTGTAAATTTTCAAGAGATGAACGAACAACAGCCACAGGTGTACGCAGCTCATGGGATAGCCGTGATGACATATTTTCTAAATAATCAGTATAACCACTTAAGCGACTAACAATATTGGCAAAGCTGCGAGAAAGGTCGCCAATTTCATCATTAGAGTCGGCATAGGTTATGTTGCCAGTGATCCGCCCTTGGGCATCAATGGCTTGTTCAGCATTATCACGTAAGCGGCGGATACGGCTGGAAATTCTTGAAGCAAAAAAGAACAGGGTCACAGTGCCAACAAGCATCA
Organism: Pseudoalteromonas sp. Isolate3; assembly: GCF_022398505.1. NCBI lineage: Bacteria > Pseudomonadati > Pseudomonadota > Gammaproteobacteria > Alteromonadales > Pseudoalteromonadaceae > Pseudoalteromonas > Pseudoalteromonas sp. Isolate3. The sequence goes on from NZ_JAKEVN010000001.1 coordinate 105,662, forward strand.
CCGCTAAAATGACATTAAATAGCTTTTCTAGTGACTTGTTACGTAATGTACGCACGCCGTTGGTAGTTTCTTCTGCGATTACTGCACCAATTACTTTATCTTGGATCCAAATAGGGTAGGCGGCCGATAAAATAACGGCTTTGTTATCTGGAGTTAAGCGCCATGATGATGCGGGTTTTCCTTTTAAGGCACTCGCAATATGTGTGCCTTGCATCGCTGCTACGTCATGTAAGGTATCAATGAATTCATTCTCTGGGCGCGTCAGAATCTTATAGTACAGAGGGTGTAAGTAATCTTGCTCAAAACGTTGCCACCAGGTTGTTGCGGGCTCCTCTTTTAGGCCGTCTGCCCAAACACCATCGGCATGGTGAATTGAGCCTGATTGTGCAAGTACACGATGATGGTTATCGACCACCCAAATTCGACTGCCACTGTGGCCCATGCCTTTCAAAATACGGTTAATTTCTGGCGAAGGCACTAAAACAGAGCCGATATCATTGGGGTTTTGTAGGTTTGAGGTCGACATAAGCTGAGGCTCAACCTTGTCTTCATCCCAATCTTCAATCGCAAAACCAAGCTTATTACCTAGCATCGCAAGCGGAAAACGCAGCTCTATATTGTAACCCGTGTCGGTGCTTTTGAAATAGCCTTGAATTTTCGTGACAGGCTCTTGTGTTGTAGCATCAAAGGCATTAACCCAACCATCTTGGCGGGCGGCCACCACATAACTATTAAATTTACCTTCAGGTGTTTTTAACATGATCTGTAAGTGATCATTACGGGTAAAACTAAGCACATTTTTAGCACGATACACCAGTGAACTATCTGTGACTTTAAAAGCCGCATAAAGGAAGTTTTCGTATTTGCCTACCATGTGATCAAAACTTAGATCACTATCTTGATGATCGTTACTTAACCCCTGTAAGTAGCGCTTGTCATAATGCCAAAATAAACTTTGATAAGGTTGCCACTCCGACAATTTACCATCAAGTTGAATCGGGTTATTTAGGTTATAGGCATATAAATCTCGACCTTTTACAACTTGATCTAAAAAATTGGTTTGCGAGTCAAATAAAGCGGGCCGCTCATGTAATGCCGTTGCTAGCGCGCGGGTTGTACCAACTAAGGTTTTTTCTTGGCCTTGTCTTAAGAACTTTTCCATTTCCCAAACATATTCATAGCCAAGCCAAGGCAATAAAAACAAAAAGCAGGATAAGAAAATAAACTTTGTTCTAAGCCCAAAACGCAGCATTAAGCTTGCTCCCAGCGGTAACCCATACCGTACACTGTATCAATGCAGTCAAACGCATCATCTAAGGCAATAAACTTTTTACGAATGCGTTTTACGTGCGAAGTAATGGTGCTGTCATCAACATAAATTTTCGCATCACTCATTAATTCGTTACGGCTTTTTACATGGCCTGGGCGCTGTGCAAGTGAATGCACCATCCAAAATTCTGTCACAGTTAAATCAACCAGTTGCTCTTGCCAAAAAACCTGCATGCGCTGGGTATCTAACTTTAATGGACCGCGATGCAAAAGAGCGGTTTGATCAGCTGGTTGGTCGAAGGCATCAAGGCGCCTAAACAATGCGCCAATGCGAGCAGCAAGATGTGCCATACTGATGTCTTTGGTTAAGTAATCGTCAGCTCCCATACGCAGGCCGCATACGGTATCAATTTCGCTATCACGGGCGGTTAAAAATATAATCGGTAAGGTTTTAGATAGACTGCGTAATGTTTGGCAAAGTAAAAAACCACCATCCACTTCATGGCCAAGGCCAATATCAACAATGGCTAAATCTGGTAAAGATTGACTAAATGCCAGTTCAGCACTGGCTCTGTCAGCAAAGCCTACAACTTGATAGCCCTGAGCACTGAGCATTTCTGTGTAGTTTTCGCGGATTGCTGTTTCATCTTCAACGATTGCTATTTTCTTCATTGTTAATACTTACTTAAATTCTTTCTATAGCGAACTATACCTAATTTTTTGCCTTGCGTACTGGCAAAAACGCGATTGCCATTTTTCTGCCACAATTGCTCAGCAGTTTGCCTTTTTTGATCCCTTTTATTGCCATTTCGACTTGTTTCAATAGCTCCATACCAAGTTCGCAACACCAACCAATGTTGCCAAGCAATTAAGTAGAAAAAGGATTAAAACATGAAAAAATTAATTATTGCCGCTGTCATCACATCAGCTCTAACTGCAACCCCTTTTGCAGAAGCTGCGAGTAAAACAAAACAAGAGACACCGAAAGAAACGGCCATTGGCCTAGGTGCTGGTGCAGTTGTAGGTGGCATAGTAGGAGGCCCAGTTGGCGCATTTATTGGCGCGTTTGCTGGTGGCTTAATTGGCGAAAAAGAAGCGGCAGAAAACACCATTGATGAGCAAGCCCACGCATTAGTTTTAATGAAAGAGCAAACCGCAGATTACCAACAAGTGATTGCTGATAATGAAGCCCTTAGTGAGCAACTTGAATTATTAGCTGATGAAAAAGAGCAGTTACTACAAGCCCAATTAAACACCTTACTGGCTATGACGGTACAGTTTAAAACCGGCTCTAGCGAAATAGCTCCGCACTTTGCTAATCAACTCGACAAAGTCGCGCAGTTACTCATAGCCCAGCCAAATCTTGCTATCGATTTAAGTGGTTTTGCTGATCAGCGCGGTGATGAGCTAGCTAATTTAATGCTCTCGAAACAGCGTGTAAATGCAGTGCAAAGTTATTTGATTAAGCAAGGCGTGCCTCATACCCGTTTAACCGCAACCGCCTTTGGTGAGCAGCAAAGTGTCGCTGATTCAAATAACTACGAAGACAACGTGTTTGATCGCCGCGTAACCTTAACGACACGCCCTGTGGCACAAAGTCGTTTACGCACAGCGCAAAGTAACCACTAATTCATCTGTCGATGGAGTGACATAATATGTTGAGTAACCGTACCAAAAGGCTTCTTTTTGGGAGCCTTTTTATCCTCTTATTAGGCTATGCCGTTAATCCAGCATTTGCTGAAAATGCCAGTGCCGAACTGCGTTTTTATGATGACTCAAATAGCCAAGTGTCGTCGGGTTTATTAGTGAAAAACGATGTCACTATGACGCTCACCGGGCTTATTAATCATGTTGTTGTTAAACAGCGTTATCAAAACCCGCACCCATTTTCGGTAAATGCCCGGTATGTGTTTCCGTTGCCTGATGAAAGTGCTGTTCATGCCATGCAAATGCAAATTGGTGAGCGTATTATCACAGGCAATATTGCCCTTAAGCAGCAGGCTGAACAGCAATTTGAGCAAGCTCAAAAGCAGGGTAAACGTGCCGCTTTAGTGCGTCAGCAACGTGCTAATATTTTCTCTACCGATGTGGCAAACCTTGGAGCTGGTGAAGAAATTGAAATCACCTTGCAATATCAGGAGATCATCGGTTTTCGTGATGGTGTATTTTCATTGCGTTTTCCTACAACGATTACACCGCGTTACGAACCTTTGACGGCAGCGCTTCAGCAAACAGTTAATACAGAGAAAAAGTTTGAGCCAACAACTGACACAGAGCAAGTGGCATCAGCTTGGTTAAAACCTGTTTTTTACCGTGCGAAAAGCCAAGAGTCTGATGCGAGCTTAAACCTTGTTATCTCGATGGATATTGGCCTTGAACTGAGTGATATCAGCGCTAATTTAGCGGGCATGCAAATCGATAATCCAAGCTTTGGTCAGTACCAATTATCACTTAATCGTGATGTTCCAATGGATAGAGACTTTGAGCTCGAATTTAAACCCCTTGATAAAGCCCATTCACAAGCTGCATTTTTTACCGAAACAGTAGCAGGGCAAGAATATGGCTTACTGATGTTAGTGCCGCCAAGCGATCACTTTACCTCGCAGACACGCCTTTCGCGTGAAATGGTGTTTGTTATTGATACCTCTGGCTCAATGCATGGTCAATCTATGGAACAGGCCAAACAAGCCCTGTTCTATGCCTTATCGTTATTAGATGAAAATGACAGTTTTAACATTATAGGTTTTGATGACGAAGTGTCGGTATTAAGTGATACACCTATGATTGCCAATGATTTTAACATCCGCCGCGCAGAGCGCTTTATTTATGGTTTACAAGCAGATGGTGGCACCGAAATAGCAAAAGCACTGACTCAGGTACTTGATGGTAAACAGCATGATGGTTTTGTACGCCAAGTGGTGTTTTTAACAGATGGCAGTGTTGGTAATGAAACGCAGCTATTTAAGCAAATTCAAACGGGTTTAGGTGACAGTAGGCTCTTTACTGTCGGTATCGGCAGCGCACCTAATAGCTTTTTTATGACTAGGGCTGCCGATATTGGCCGTGGTACTTTCACTTTTATTAGTAGTACCAGTCAAGTACAGCCAAAAATGCAACTGCTTTTTAATAAGCTGGCACACCCCGCTGTTACAAAGCTTGCTCTTGAAGGCGATAAAGGTGCACTTGAATATTGGCCATCGCCGTTACCGGACCTGTATTTTTCTGAGCCTGTTTTGGTTGCAGTAAAGCTTGATGGCAGTCAGCACTTAACGTTAAAGGGGCAAACAAATTCAGGGCCAATGACCATTAATTTAGCAACGAATAATGCCGCAAGCGGTGAAGGTATAGCAAGGCTTTGGGCAAGACAAAAAATTAAGTCTCTGCTGCTATATAACGAAAAACAGGCGGTACGCGCAGAAGTCGAAACATTGGCACTTCAGCATCATTTACTCAGCCCTTTTACAGCCTTTATTGCGGTTGATAACTATGCGGGTAATGAGATTGCAGAGCGTTCAATGCAAGTACGAAACAAACTACCGAACGGCATGACACTTCCGCAAACCGACGGACAAAGCCGGGTGTTTATGCTACTGGGGTTGATGTTGATTGCATCCTCGTGGTTATGGCAATGGCGACGCTAAAAAAAGCGCTGCCAGTTTGCTGCGCATTACTAGGTATCGCATTGTTTGCTAATGGGGGATATATGCAGGCGAAGGCTTGGCTTGCTCATGTGTTAATTGAGTCGGCTTGGCAGCAAGCTTTGCTGAGTCCTTATGAGCAAGTAAGGCCATGGTTTTATGCCGATGGTTATGTCACCGCACACATAAATTGGCCAAGTCAGCAGCAAGAATTGACAGTACTTGCAGGTGCATCGGGGCGAAACCTCGCGTTTGCCCCCGGGCACTTTTTGCCAAGCGGTGAACTTGGCAGCTCAAAAGGGGTGTTAATAGCTGGCCATAACGACACCCACTTTGCATTTTTAAAACATGTTGTAGTGGGTGAGCAGTTCAGTGTGCAATTGCAAAATGGCCAGATTGAACACTATCAAGTTCGCAGCATAGATATTATTCATCAAAGCGAACAGGACTTTTTAGCTCAATCAGGCCTTTATTTATTAACCTGTTACCCTTTTGACTCGTTAGCTTCTGGAACTGAGTTTAGGCTACTGGTGTCGGCTGATAAATTATCGTCTACGTCAACTTTGAGTTCTTGATGGCGCTGACTAACAATAACACCGGCGAATACCACCGCAATACTCACCCATTGCCATACGGTTAGTACTTCGCCTAGTAGAATGGCTGACAAAATTAACGCAAAAATTGGAATCAGGTTTGAGTAAGCGGCAGCGGTTAACACCGACACCTTACTGATGGCGTAATTGTACATGCCATAGCCACCTAAAGTGACACAAGAACCTAAATATAAAATGCTCAGTAGGGCACTTAAATCGTGCTGATTTTCGCTTGGTAATTCGATAAAAAATAAAAAAGGCGCAAAGAACAAGCTACCACTAAACCCTTGAATTGCTATTAAGGTCAGCGGTGAGTAACGCGCTACTAAGTGTTTTACACTCACGGTATAAAATGCGGCGCATACCATCGCCATCAGCTCTAAAAAGTTACCAAGCAGTGGATTAGGGGCTTGTTCAGTACTTGGTGATAATAGCGTTAATAAAATACTGCCACCAATACACAAGGTAAAACCAACGACGATGGCTTTACTGATGTACTCTTTTAATATTAAGAACGCCAAAATAGCGACAATAATTGGCAAGCAAGAGACAATTACCCCTGCTTGCGATGCAGAAGTGTATTCTAGTGCATGGCCCTCAAATAAATAATAAAAGCAAGGCTCAGCTAGTGACATACCAATTAAGTACTTCCAGTCACCTTTTTTAAACTCAAAACGGATTATGTAGCGCCATAAACATAAGCTAATCAATAACGTGGTTAGCATTCTTAAAAAAATGACTAACACAGGATCATAAATATTGATTGCGTGCTTTAAAGCAATGTAGGAGCTGCCCCATAAAAAGGTCGCGATAATTAAGCATAAACTGGCTGGCATAGGTGTCGCTATTGAGTAAAAAAACGAGAACGCGATCCTAGCATGAATTTATTTAACTTGTTCAAAAACTGTTAGCTGGTATATATATACCCAAACTACCTCAATATGCAGAATATAAGAATCAAATGCAAAGACCACACGTCGTTGTTGTAAAGCTGGGCACAAGTGTGCTGACAGGCGGTACCGACAAATTAGATAAAGCGCACATGGTTGAACTTGTTCGCCAATGTTGCGAATTAAAAAAACAGGGTTATCAGGTTGTTTTAGTATCAAGCGGCGCGGTTGCTGCAGGTCGTGAGCAACTAATTACCCCCTGTGGTCGTTCTTTGATTGAAAAACAAATGCTTGCCGCTATCGGCCAAGGCCAGCTTATTCATATATGGCAAAGTCTGTTCGCTTTGTATGGGGTGAATGTTGGGCAAATGTTACTTACACGTGCAGATGTAGAAGACCGTGAACGTTACTTAAATGCCCGCGATACCTTAAATGCGCTACTTGCACATAATGTGGTGCCAATTATTAACGAGAACGACGCCGTGGCAACCGCCGAGATTAAAGTGGGCGATAACGATAACTTATCTGCTTTAGTCGCGATATTAGCGAATGCAGAAAAGCTGTTACTGTTAACTGACCAAGAAGGCTTATTTACAGGCGATCCTCGCTCTGATGCCAATGCAACGCTCATTAATGAAGTAGAGCACATTAACGATGAGTTAAGAGAGCTTGCTGGTGGCAGTGGTACAGCTTTGGGGACGGGCGGTATGGCAACTAAACTTCAAGCTGCCGATATTGCTCGTCGCGCTGGTGTAGAAGTAATTATCGCCAAAGGCGCGGGTAAAAATGTGATTCTAAATTGCATGGCCGATAAGCTCCCAGGCACACGCTTTTTAAAACTAAAGGCACCAAAAGATGGCCGTAAAAAATGGCTACTTGCAGGGCCAAAAAGTACGGGACAGTTGGTAATAGACGATGGAGCGATCGTTGCGCTTAAAGAGCGTGGCGCAAGTTTGTTAGCGAAAGGAGTCAAAACTGTACGTGGCTGTTTTGAGCGCGGTGATTTTATTGACGTCGTGTCGAGTCAGGGGCAATACATTGCTAAAGGACTTGTAAACTTTGACCATCAAGAAATTGATCAAATTAAAGGTTGTCATTCATCGCAAATTACTGAGCTGCTTACATTTGCATCAAGCAGTGAAGTAATTCACCGAGATGATATGATTTTGTTATAGTTTTTTAGTAAATCTGATAAAGTTAACTAAACTAAAGTGAGAAACAGCTTTTGAGGCTTTAATAGATGGCAGCTAACCCTTGCGGACATGACTGGGTTGTAGATATTACGCAGCAAGAAGATGAATTAGGGTTGGATCGGGCACTAATTAATGCCGTGACTGAGTTAGAAGGATTCTCTCGCTTTGCTATCTATATTAATAAGTTCTTTAAACCAGGCCTTCCAGCACGACTTTTAAATAGAGATTCTGTTATCGAAGAGCTCAGCGAACATGAAGTCAATGAGCTCATCGAAAAAGTCAGCCGTAATAAAATTCGTATTAGCCGTAACTATGGGTATGTTTCTACCTATGTGCCTATTTATTTCATGGGTAACGTTATTGGTGTGTTAGTAATTGAGTCAGAGAAAGAGCTTTCAGAGCGTGTAAGTATGTTAGCTATTTACATGCTTAATATATATGCCAATCAGGTATCTTTGCTTTATAAATCTCAATTAGATCCTTTAACTGAACTGCTTAACAGACAGACCTTTGATAAAAAAGTAATTGAAATAGCTTCAGAAGCCTCATTGCATACCAAGGAGCTTGACTCTAAGTATCGTCATTGGTATCTGGCTATAGTCGATATTGATCACTTTAAACGTGTGAATGATAATTATGGCCACGTTATTGGTGATGAAGTTATCTTGTTAGTGGCACAACTATTAAAAAATAACTTTCGCATTGAAGATTACGTTTTTCGTTATGGCGGTGAAGAATTTGCCGTGTTATTTCAAGCAAGTGACGAGTTAGATGCACGAAATGCTCTTAACCGTTTTCGAGGTTGTGTTGCAGAATACCCATTTCCTCAGGTTGGTAATTTAACTGTGAGTAGTGGTTTTATGCCGGTTTACGAGTTTGAAATGGTTGCAAGCCTTGTACAAAAAGCCGATCAAGCCCTATACCATTCTAAAAATAGTGGACGAAATTGCGTTACTGCTTATTCCGAATTAGATATCCAACAAAGCCAACCTCTAGATGATGATTCAATAGAGTTGTTTTAAGGTGTTGCAGAGCGCCTTGCTGTGTTAAAATTGCCCACTATTTTTAGAACCCTATGAGAAGGTGAGATGAAGTTCGTTCGTTGGTTATTAGGCCGCATCATTTTGTTTTTTGATTTTGTATTCACACCACGTAGTAAAAAGCGTCCGGCAGCTGAGCAAGCGGCGCTTGATTCAGTAACATCACAATTTAAGCTATATCAATTTAAGGCCTGCCCATTTTGCGTGAAAGTACGTCGTGCTATTAAACGCCAAGGTCTATCAGTTGAAACCCGTGATGCAAAAGGTAACGAGCAGTTTCGCCAAGAGCTTTTAGAGCAGGGCGGAAAAGTTAAAGTACCATGTTTACGTATTGAAGAAAACGGCCAAGTAACTTGGTTGTATGAATCAAACGATATCATTGCTTATTTAGATAAAGTCGCTGCATAAGGCGGCTTTTCACTTCGATTATAGTCCGTGCTGTGCTAGCATTTGGGCAAATTTTTAATTGTCTTTTGAGAGATATTACCATGACAATTCGCACCCGTGTTGCTCCGTCACCAACTGGCGACCCGCACCTAGGTACTGCATACATCGCATTATTTAATTACTGTTTTGCTAAGCAGCAAGGCGGTGAGTTTGTGCTACGTATTGAAGATACAGACCAAGTTCGTAGTACACCAGAATCAGAGCAAGCTATTATGGATAGCTTAAAATGGTTAGGCTTGAACTGGGATCACGGTCCAGATGTAGGCGGTGAGTTTGGTCCATACCGTCAATCTGAGCGTAGCGATTTATATAAGAAATTTGCGCATCAGCTAGTTGAGCAAGGTAAAGCATTTTACTGTTTTGCAACGAGCGAAGAACTTGACCAAATGCGTGAAGAGCAAATGGCAGAAGGCCTACGCCCAAAATACGACGGTCGTGGTTTAAATCTTTCTGAAGATGAAATTAAAGCGAATCTTGAAGCTGGTAAACCTTACGTAATACGTATGAAGATCCCAAGCGAGGGTACGTTTAAGTTTAACGATTATCTGCGTGGCGAGATTGAGATCCCATGGGAAAATGTAGACATGCAAGTGCTACTTAAAGCTGATGGTTTCCCAACTTACTTCCTTGCAAACGTTGTTGATGATCACCACATGCAAATTAGCCATATTTTCCGTGGTGAAGAATGGATCAACTCAGCGCCTAAGCTATTAAAATTATATGAAGATTTTGGTTGGGAAGCGCCTGTATTAGGTCACTTACCGTTACTTCGTAACCCAGATAAATCAAAGCTATCTAAGCGTAAAAACCCAACTTCAATCAATTACTACAAAGAAATGGGTTACCTACCAGAGGCACTATTAAACTATTTAGGCCGTATGGGTTGGTCAATGCCAGACGAGCGTGAAAAGTTCACGTTAGCAGAGATGATTGAACACTTTGATATGAAACGAGTGTCGCTTGGTGGTCCTATCTTTGATATTGATAAGTTAAGCTGGTTAAACGGTATGTGGATCCGTGAAAACTTATCTGATGCAGAATTAATGCAACGTTTTGTTGATTGGAAATTTAATTCAGAGCTATTCGCGAAAGTATTGCCAGAAGCAAAAACGCGTATTAATACGCTTTCTGACATGGTTGATCTTGCCGGTCACTTTGTGGGGGGGATTCCAAGCTATGATCCTGCGCTATTAACGGCAGGTAAAGCAGATGAAGATGTAATCCGTCAAGCATTGCAGTTCTTCATCTGGCAATTAGAAGGTTTACGCAGTTGGGAAAAGCCAGCGATTTTTGCTATCGCAAAAGAAGTGGCGACTTTCCATGAATTGAAGATCAAAGACTTTCTTGAGCCAATCTTTGTGGCTATCACAGGTAAGACTTCATCAACATCAGTACTTGATGCAATGGAAATTTTAGGCTCAGATCTTTCGCGTGCTCGTTTACGTGTTGCATTAGCACACCTTGGTGTGTCTAAAAAGCAGGCGAAAAAAATTGAGCGTGCATATCGCGATTATCCACAAGCTTAATTGTGATATTAGTTGCAAAAACCGAGCTTATGCTCGGTTTTTTGTTTTAGAAATTAAGCTAATTCACACTTTTAACAACATGCTTAATTAAGAGGTCTATTTTAATGCAAGAACCCCTTGTCAGTAACAAGGAAATAGTTGTTGGTTACTCAACCCTCCTTCGTTTTTTATAAAACTATTCGCGTGCAGCTTTCCTATAACATTCAATAGGAATGGGGATTTTAAAAAGATTTGCCCTTTTCAAAGTAATTTCCATGTTAACAATGCGTACAAAGCGCTACACGAATTTGCAACAGTTTTAAAACACCCTGTGGTTATATTGTAATTGTAAGCCGGAGATGGATATTCATGGTGCTTCAATAATTATTCAAATTAACTATCCAGGGGATACTTTATGCAAGTGAAAACACTCTCGATTGCTGTTGCCGCAGCTCTCTATAGTGCTAGCGCTGCTCACGCAGTAGGTGTTGATAACAATCTAGTCAAACACCAATTAAAAGCACCTAATATTACATTTGAAGAAGTAAAAGCGTTTAGCAAAGAGCTTAGTCAAGGTAACTCTTCAAGCATGTTGCAAAACGATGGTCTTAATGTTCAGCTAAACAGCAAAGCTAATAAATTTAAAGAAGAAGGCATTGATGGCGAACATATTTACATCATTCGTTTACGTGATAATGCTGTTGCCCTAGAAGCAAGCGATTTAACCTCGTCATTATCACAATCACTTCAAGCACAAGGCGTTTCAAAAGTATTCGAAAAAGGTCAAGCGGCAGTCTCTGCCGTAACTGATTATCAAAATAAATTGCTTTCAAAACAACGCACTGTAATGCAAAGCGTCACAGCTGTGACTGGTCGTACAGAGATGCGTCGTCAATTCACTAAAGCATTAAATGGTTTCTCTGTAAAAATGACAGAGCAAGAAGCAATGCGCGTTGCTGAGCTTGGTGCGGTTGTTTCTGTGATGCGCTCTAAGAACTATGACTTGCTTTCAGATGAAGGTCCTAAGCACATTGGCGCAGATCAAGTTTGGGATGGTTCAAGCGTTCCAAGTGGCATCAAGGGCAAAGGTGAAGGTCAAATCGTTGGTATCATCGATACAGGTATTAACTCAGATCACCCATCATTTGCGGCCGTTGGCGGTGATGGTTACGAACATGAAAACCCATTTGGTGCGGGCGTTTATGTAGGTGACTGTGTTGAAGAACCTGAAGAAATTCAATGTAATAATAAATTAATCGGTGTGCGTTCTTATGATGTGATCACTGATTCGTTTGATGCCATGATCCCTGGTTGGCCAGCAATTGGTGAAGATTATCAAGGTCACGGTTCGCATGTTGCATCAACTGCTGCTGGTAACGTGGTTAAGAACGTACCATTTATGCTTCCAAGCTACGGTGAAAATACCGATGGTAATATTTTAAAAGAAGACCTTTTCCCTGAAATCTCAGGTGTGGCACCGCACGCAAATATTATTGCTTATCAAGTATGTTACCCATCAAGTGATGAATACGTTGGCTGTCCCGGCGAGGCACTTGTTGCAGGTATTGAAGATGCAATATCGGATGGTGTTGATGTAATCAACTTCTCAATCGGCGGTGCAGACTCAAATGTTTGGGCAGATCCAGTGCAACTAGCATTCTTAGCAGCACGAGAAGCGGGTATCAACGTTGCAGCTGCGGCTGGTAACAGTGGTCAAGCTTGTGGTTCATCAGAATGTTTTGGTTACCTTGATAACTCATCACCTTGGCTTGCACAAGTTGCTGCAACAACTCATGGTCGTACTGTCGCTGTTGAAACTGCGGTAGAGTTTGCAGGCTTTGCGGACGAAACTTTGGGTTCAGAAGTACCAAGCTGGTCAGAAATGGGGCTTGTTGGGGGGGCAATCAACAGTGAAGAAATTACTGGTGTGGTTGTTTGGGCTAAAGATTACGAAGACGTAAATGGCTATAAAGATTACAACGGTTACTGTACTGCAGATTACCCAGAAAATACTTTTAACTTCTACAAAGATGGTACTGAAATCGCAGGTGCGGCCGATGGTAGCACGAATGTTATTGTTATCTGTCAGCGCCATGATGCCAATGACCCAGAAGCTAACGCGCGAACCGCAAAAGTAGATCATGTTAAAGCAGGCGGTGCAGATGGTTTCATCCTGTTTAACCGTGACCGTGATCAAGGTACTGTTCCTCAAAGCTATTCATTACCAGGTGTTCACTTTACATATGAGCAATGGAATGGAGTATACCCAGAAGATGGTTTAGAAGACTGGGTAGATAGTAATTCAGAGAAAGGCCACATGGTTACTATTAAACCAACCGTAATTGAGCGTCGTGTGGATGCTGAAGATGCGGATTGGCTAGCTACTTTCTCATCACGTGGTCCGTCATACTCAAACGTTGAAGTTTTAGCGCCGACTCTAGCTGCACCAGGTGTAGATATTTACGCAGCTTACTCTGATGAGCATCCGTTCGTGACGCCGCATGGTCAAGATTATGCGGCAATCAGCGGCACGTCGATGGCATCACCACATGTTGCCGGTTCAATGGCATTACTTCGTCAGGTTCACCCTGATTGGACTGCTGCTGAAGTACAATCAGCATTATCAATGACAGCTGAGAATGTTGTTAAATATCACCGTTTAAACGACCAAAATGATGTGGTTGCAGATGCGAAAACTTATCGCTCTGGTGCTGGTCGAATTAATGTAGCATTAGCAGCAAAGGCTGGCTTTGTTATGGATGAAACTGCTGATAACTTTTTAGCAGCAGATCCATACAATGGTGGTACGCCGCATAAATTAAACTTACCAAACCTTGTTAACTTCTCATGTGCGCCAGAGTGTCAGTGGGTTCGTACCATTAAGGCAACTGAAGATGGCACGTGGACTGTAAGTCATGAAGATGTTGAAAACTGGGCGTTTGATGTTAATTCACAATCAGCTCAAAACGGTGTGAACATTGATATCTTCCCGAAAACCTTCACTCTGAAAAAAGGTGAAACACAAACAATCATTGTTAAAGCATCAATCATGGATACCCAAGATTGGTTCAGTAACTCTGAAGTTGAGCTTCATACAAACCTTGTTTTCCAAGCCGAAGAAGCGGATATCCCAGATGCGCATTGGCCTGTGGCGTTCAAATATGACCGTGGTAACTTACCATCATCATTAGAGACGACAGCTCACTCTAATGAGGGAACATATGTTGCTAAGGGCATTGTATTGCCAAATGTAGAAGCGCCAGTAGCACGTGCATATCAGCCAGTAAAAGCAGATATCACAACGGTGACTTTACCAAAAGATGATGAACGTACCTTCCCTTGGACGATGAACCGCACAGGTGATGTGGATACAGCTGATATTTTAGATGAAGCAACATTTACTAAGTTTGTGACAGTACCAGCTAACTCAAAACGTTTTATTGCAGAAACTGTTGCTGTTGAATCTGAACTAGAAGGCACCTTGAACGTATTAAACCCTATTATTTATGTAGGTAAAGACTACAATGGTGATGGGATTGTTCAGCCACAAGATGAAATTTTGTGTGCATCTAACCACAAGATTTATAAAAACTTCTGTAATATTAATAACCCAGAAGAAGGCGAGTATTGGGTTGTTGCTTATAGTCCGAATAAAGCGTCAGTGGGTGCAGTTGAAGAAACCTTTGAACTTGCAACAGCGATTGTCTCAGACCAAGTTGCTTCAGGTATGACTGCGAGCCTTCCAGGAAGTGATGGTCAAAATACTGTTGAAATGACTGTTGACTGGGATATGGACCTTGATGCTGACAGTGTGTACTACTCACTTCTTGATGTAGGCACGTCGGCAGTAAACCATGGCAACCTAGGTTCTATTCCATTTAAACTTAATCGTGGTAATGACGTTGCTCATCTTGATGCGCCATATACAGGTGCAAAAGTAGGCGATATGGTACCTTACACGTTTGAAGTGTTAGCGAATAACTCAGGTGTAGACCGTGAGTTCTCATTGGAACTTGATATCCCTGCAGGTCTTGATATCAAAGCAGAAAACGTAATGGTTTCAACAGCATCTGAAATCAATGTTGAAATTGCTGACGGCAAAGTAATTGTAACTGGCACACAAGCGGATACTCGCGATGTTGAGCCTGACTATATCGTAACCGATAACATCACTGATGAAATGTGCCGTACGCCTGATTTTGGTAACTCAAACCCAGGTGGCTATGTTGACTTGGCAGAGTTCGGTATTATGCCTATGCTATCTGGTTTTGATGAGGATAACCTGTACAACTCTCGCATGGGTTATTCACTCCCAATTGCTAGTTTTTATAATGGCGCATACGACACATTCAGCCTTTATAATAATGCTGAAAATACTAATATCCAAAACTCGATAATTCAAATTCGTGGTATGGGTACAGTAAACACCAATGGCAGCCGTTACTTCTACCCTGTGCATAATCCGTTCCCTTATAACTCATTCCCATATGAGAACATGGGTCCATTATGGCGTGGTTGGGAATTTAGTGACCACGGTTTATTACGCTCTGTAATGTCGGTTGGCTTATCGTCTGACGAAGGTATTTCACTTGCAAGCACAACAACAGGTTGGGGTATCGTTGAGTGGGATAACGCATCAGACTACGACAACCCTGTTTATGATCGCTCTACGGGTAAATACACTTATACAAAACGTGATAACTCATTTGACTTCCAAGTGTTATTCAATGCTAATACTCGTTTTGGTAAAGGTGAACATGAAATTTACTACGCATACGATAATTTAGATTTTGGCAGCACTCGTCCTGCAGGTAGTATCGGCTTACAAGGTTTCCGTGGTGCGCAGTATGAGTATGGTCCACTTGAAAATTACCGTGGTATCCAAATTGCTTATAACAACCTAGATGAAGTAATTAGCGATGATTATGTTGTTTGTATGGATTACATAGGTCCAGAATCATCACAGTTTGAAGTGACTGCATGGGCTGAAGTTATGCCTTCGGCAGCAGGTCAAACACTTGAAGTTGGTGCGAAAGCTGCTATCTCAGGTCTTAATGACATGATTTCAACAGCGACACTGGCAATTCCGGGTAATATCACTGTTGTTGCACTTGATGACATGGTAACTACTGAGGAAACACCAATTAGCTTTGAAGTTCATCACATTGATGAGAAGAACTCGAAGAATGAAATCTCAGTAATTTCTGATGATGTTACCTATGAAGTTGATGGCGATACAGTAACGATTACACCAAACGAGAACTTCTCTGGTGAAACAGAAGTAACTGTAATGGTGTCTGATATCGAATATCCATCAGATGCTGCAAGTACAACCTTCATGTTAACGGTTGAAGCTGTTAATGACGCACCAGTTGTAGTTGTTGAAGCAAGTGCTCAGCAAGTTACTGAGGGCAGCGTTATTACTTTAGATGCATCTGCATCACATGATTTAGACAACGATGAGTTAACTTTCTCATGGGAAGGCCCAGGTGCAATAGCAAGCCCAGCATCAGCAATCACTGAAGTATCAGGTTTAACGGCTGGTGAGCATCAGTTTACTGTAACGGTAAGTGATGGTATTGAAGCGATGGAGCTTGGTGTAACTGTGACGGTAACCGCACAAGAAACAACTGTGGTTCCTGAAGAAAAAGCGAAATCATCAAGTGGCTCACTTGCTTGGTTAACTATGTTATTAGCAGGTTTTGCAGGTGTTCGTCGCCGTGTAAAACGAAACTAATAAATCCCTAAGTATGTTATGTGACAAAGGGCCCTAGGGCCCTTTTTTGCGTCTAGTAAAACCTAATGGGCATTTATTAATAACCAAAAAGAATATCTAAAATTGAAAACCTATGTAGCAAAATGTACAGGCAGTTTTATATTTTTTTCAGTGTGTTAATTTAAAGATAAGGTATAAAAGGGATGCCTTGTGCACTTTGTATGGTAAAAAAATTATACAAAGATGCGTGCAAACGATATGATCGTTCCCGATTGGGTAAAGACTAAAAAGTTTTTAGTAGTATTAAGTTGTCATAATAATTATTTGTTATGACATAAAGGTGAATTGGGTTAATGAAGAAATTGTTTGGCTTAGTGTGTTGTTTATCTGCATCAACTGCATTTGCGCAGGTTGAAGGTATACAGCCGCAATTAATTAAAAAGTCGACAATACATGCCAGCATCACAGTTGGCTATGGGGGTATTGAAAACCCAGTACTTGATGCTGATGACGTCACTTCGCCAATTCTGCCAAGCTTTGCTTATTACAGTGATAATTGGTATTTCGATGACTTTTCTGTTGGCTACAGTTTATATGAAACAGAAAAGTTTTATGTCGATTTACTTGGTCGCTTTAATGACGATGGCTTTTTCTTTGAGCTTGATGGAGTAGATAAACTTTATGCGGTAGGTGTTGTAAGATCGAGTTCAGGAAGACCAACTTTACCAACAGCTTCACCCATTGAGCTAACGCCCATAGAGCGTGACCTTTCTTATATGGCTGGGCTATCGTCTGCTGTAAACGTTTATGATGACATCTGGTTAAGTGCAGCTTATGTGAACGATGTGACCAATGTTCATAATGGTTATGAAATCTTGTTTAACGGCTACCAAATATTTGAGCTGTTTTCTGGTACTGCTGGTATTGAGGCGGGCATTAATTACAAAAATGAAGAGTTGATTGACTATTATTACACAGTTTACCCAACTGAAAGTAAAACCCGCTTACTAAGCTACAATTTAGAAAGTGCCACCAACTACTATTTGAAAGTGAGCTATGAATATCCGATCAGCGATAGTTTCAGTCTTGATTTCAAACTCAAACATACATGGCTAGACAGCAACTTAGCCAATTCAAACATGATCAATAAAAACGGATACTTCTCAGGCTTTACAGGTATTACCTACCACTTTTAGGCCAGTGTATTGTGATTTGTGCTCCGCCCGTTTGTGGGCAATTGGCTAAGCTTATTTTACCGCCATGCCAACTGGCAATACGATGAACTATATAAAGCCCTAATCCATAACCACTAGCCAACTTATCTCCTTCACCTTGTTTAAAAGGCTCAATCAGCGCATCTGCATTAATTGGTAAGCCAGGTCCATCATCTGCAATACTTATAAGGTAATAGCCCGCTTGTTCTTTACTGCTTATATGGATAGTGTTTTTTGCGTATTTAGTGGCATTGATCAGTAAATTTTGCACTGCAATAGCCATAAAGCTTGCTTCACAATAGGCAGTATCTACTTCAAGCGCTGAAATGAATTCGAGTTCTTTGTATAAATCGAATTTAGCTACTTCCGTATTGATAAGTTTAGTTAAGTTAACTTTCTCCTGATTAAACACGCTTTGCTGGTGCTCTAAGCGAGCAAACGATAAGTATTGCTCTAAACGTAATTCAATTTCATCGATATCGCGTTCTATTTGCCTACTTTCTTGTGATTCTAACTCAGCAATCGATAAAGCAAATCGCATACGGGTAAGAGGCGTACGAATTTCATGAGAAATAATGCGTGATAAATCGTTATGTAATTGCACAAATTTATTAATGCGCTCAGACATATGGGTAAACGTGCTAGCCAATGGCGCGATAGATGAATTAGGTTTTATATCTAGCTCTATCCGCTGTGGCTTTTTGCTAAAGTGGTAGGCTGCGCGTTGTAATAAACTCAAATCACGAAATACAGGGCGAATGAACAACAAGATCATGGCACCAAGTAAAAAGTAAAAGGAAAAAAATGCAAACCAGTCAGTCTTTGCTTGTGAAATCAAGGAAATAGGGCCTATTTTTTGAATGCTGCCGAAACTTCCTTTCAGGTATATATACTGCTGATTATTCTCGGTGACGCTGATAATGCCATCTTTATTGAAACTAGCTTGCAATGAATCGGGTAACACAAGTTCGTTTTGGTTAAAGGTACTGATCCTCGATGCTTTTTGCTCTGCGATTTGCGCAAGTTCTGCGACGCTGATTTGCACACTCGGTATCTGCTCAGAGAAAAATTGATTATAAAGCTGACCAAAAGCCAAAACTAAGGCAATTAAGCTGACAGTGATAATTAAATACAGCTTAAAAAATTGCTGTTTCATATTTTTGAAATATCCAGGCTGTATCCTTTACCCCGAACAGACTTAATATCCAACGACTCCTTATGTTTGCTAATGGTTTCTTTAAGCTTTTTACGTAAACGGCTAATTTTTAAATCAATAGCTCGGTCAAGTCCATCATACTCACGACCAATAACATGCTTAAATAATACTTCTCGAGAAACCGGTTGGGGTGTGCTTTTAGCTAGATAGGCAATGATCTCAAACTCACTTTCATTGAGGTTCAATGCAGTATTATGAAAGTAGATATCACGTTTTTTAGTGTCGATACGCAAAATATCACTTTGATGTGAAAAGTTATCTTGGCCAACAGTATGGGCGATAATTGTTTTAACCTTAGCTAATAACAGTTCAGGCTTAATGGGTTTTACAAGGTAGTCATAGGCGCCTAAGTTCAAACCTTTAATTTGTGATTGTACTGAGTCCAGCGCTGTTAAAAAAATGACAGGGCAACTGTATTTTTCTTTCAACTGGGAAATTAACTCAAAGCCATTGCCATCCGGTAGCATAACATCACAAATAATCAGTGAAGGCATGAAGGTGATTTCACTGCTACGGTAAGCCTCCGTAGTATTAAACACATCAATTGTATAGCCATGCTTTAACAAAAATGTTTGAATTAAGCTTGCTAATTTCACATCATCTTCAATTATAAAAATATGCTGCATTATAAACTCCAGCCAAAGCGCCGCTTTATTCGGTAATCTTTAGCTTCATAGCTTGCTATTGAGAGTAGTTGTTGTTTAACAACCTGATTACTCAATGGATTTATTAATTTCACAGTAAGTGGGTGCTCAGTTTTAATCTTAAACTTTTCGCTAATTAAACCTCCTTGTTTATAACACTGCGTATACTGTGGACGCTGAGTTATTTCTAAACAAAGCTCTTTAAAGGGAGCAATTCGAAAATGAATTTGTATATTAAATTCACAGACCTTTTGTTTCGTATCTGTCACACACACGGTGGGAGAGACTTTAAAAAAAGGTTGCTCAGGAATGTCATCACTTAAGCAAAGCGACGAAAAACAAAGACAAAAAAACAGCAATAGCCAACTTAATCGGTATATCATCTAACCAAGTCTCTGTTTTTTTAATAGTCTTTTCTTCAAAGTAACAATAACCATCGAAAATTGATGTAACCTGCTCAACTCACTTTGAGTACTCATTTTTTTGCCGCTTATTATAATTGTTATTTATGCAGCCTATGAGCGGCGATTACACGATAAAAAAGCGGTTCTATCATACCTTACTTATCGTTGTAGCTACAAATAGGTGCTATGCAAAGCCTGTATTTTCAGTTTGTTGGCATATTTCTTAATGTTTAAAAAGTTAGTTTGTTGTTTTAAAAAGAAAACTGAATTTATATTTAGTTTTAGCTAATAGTTTTTCATTATGTTTAGCTGAGTCTAAGTGTTTACTAATCTGCTTTATTTGTTAATCCTTTCGTACAAATTGATACAATTTAGATTTAGCCTATCGAAACCAATATTTTAGCTGATGTCATTAAACATCTCCTAAGTTCGTGATTTATAATTAACAGATTCGACCTCTATTTTCTATTTTTCTGGTAGTATAGTCAGGTTATAAGTAGTTTAAGCAGTGAACAATTATGTTAAGTCCTTATTATCAGCAGCATGCTGATTACGTTTCTATCTCACGTGAGCAAGGCTGTCGTTTCGCCAAATTAGTGGCTGATGATTTCAATCCGTTACACGATAAAGACGCTAAAAAGTTTTGTGTACCGGGCGATTTACTTTTTTCGCTGGTTTTAAACCGTTACGGCATAAGTGAAAAAATGGAGTTTACTTTCGCTGGTATGGTTGATGAAAATTCAAAGCTAACTTTCCCTGAGGGTGCTGATGAGTTTGCGATTACCGATGGCGAAAAAGTAATGCTAAAAGTTAAACGAGAAGGTGCTGTTAGCCAGTGTCCAGAATTAACGAATAGCTTAATTAAAAATTATGTTGAGTTTTCTGGCACTACGTTTCCGCATGTCATTATCCCATTAATGGGTAAGCAAGACGTGATGATCAACCCTTCGCGCCCTATGGTGATTTACGAGTCAATGCTGATTAACCTAGATCGCCTTGATATTAGCGCACCTGAATTACAATTTGCGGAACCTGATTTTGAATTTACTGGCAAGCGCGGAAAAATTACGCTTCGCTTTAACCTTTTAGAAAACGGCAAGAAAGTAGGCTCAGGTGAAAAGCACATGCTTGTATCTGGTATTCGTGATTATTGTCAAGCAACGGTTGATGACTTAATTAGTTTTTATAATCACCGTAAAGAATCACTTAAACCAGAGTAATCTCTACATTTGCTATAAAGGGCGCTCATTGCGCCTTTTTTGTTGCTGATGTTCAGCGTACAATAGCGCTTTTATAGCCAAATGTACTTCAGAATATGTCAGTAGCGACCTTTTCAGAGTTAAATCTTGCACCTGCATTGCTAAGTGCTTTGCAAGAAGAGAATTATCACACCCCCACAGCAATTCAAGCGCAAACCATCCCACTCATTTTAGCGGGAGCTGATGTAATGGGCAGTGCACAAACCGGAACGGGCAAAACAGCCGCCTTTGTTTTACCACTACTGCACAACTTGATGTCTGCTGAAGTACTCCCTGATGCTGTTAAGGTACTTATTTTAACGCCCACCCGAGAGCTCGCTCAGCAAGTATTTGCAAGTGTAGAGCGCTATGCTGCGCACACAGATATAAAAGCGGCGCTTGCTTATGGCGGCGCCAGTATTGGCCCACAAATTAAAGCCATAAAAGCTGCACAGGTTGTCATCGCAACACCTGGGCGCTTACTTGATCATGTGATCAAGGGCAGTATTAAGCTCTCTAGTATTAATGCTTTGGTATTCGATGAAGCTGATCGCATGCTTGATATGGGCTTTATTGACGAGATCAATCGTATCTTGCGTCACGTGCCAAAAGATCGTCAAACCTTATTGTTTTCAGCAACATTTGACGACAGCATCTTTAAGCTAAGTAAGCAGTTATTGAATGATCCTAAATTAGTTGAAGTAAATAAACGCAACTCAGCAGCGGTTGAAGTTGAGCAGCTAGTTTATGCGGTTGATGAAGATCGTAAGCGTGAACTGGTATCACATATGATTGGTATGAAGAATTGGCAGCAAGTACTAATATTCACTCGTACTAAACAAACCGCTGATGTGCTTGCAAAAGAAATGTGTAAAGACGGTTTAAAAACTGAATCTATTCATGGCGATAAAAGCCAAGGAGCACGAGATAAGGCGCTACATAACTTTAAATCCGGTGCAACAAGAGTACTGGTTGCGACAGATGTTGCTGCTCGTGGCCTTGATATTGCTTCGTTAAAGTATGTAATCAATTACGAACTGCCTTATGTGGCCGAAGATTATGTACACCGTATTGGTCGTACAGGTCGTGCTGGCGAGAAAGGGATGGCGATGTCGCTGGTTAGTATTGATGAGCAATGGTTACTGGATGAAATAGATATCTTACTCGACACGAGACTTACTCCACAGTGGTTACCAGGATATGAGCCTGATTTAACCAAAGAGCCAAAACAGGTTCGTAAAAATACAAATAAAGCACGGCGCTCGCGTGATAAAAAACGTATCTTAGGGCAAAAAAGTAGGAGACGTTCCTAAATTTGGCATATATTTATACTATCCTCAGGCTAAAGTTGAGAGTTTAGTATGTTAGAAGAAAATAAGTGGGTTTTTCGCCGCGCTGATAAACAATTTTCCTTAGAAAAGTGGCAGAAAACAATTAATCTCATGACTGAGTTGTTTTCTGCTCCTGCGGGTTTTATCGTCCATAAAACTGACAATGTTTATCGTATTATTGTATCCAGTGAGCAGCAAGAAAACCCCTATGAAGCAGGGGCTGAATTAAATGCTGACGATAATATCTTCTGTAAAAAAGTTGTGCGAGATATGGCACCACTTTATGTTGATCATGCAAGTAAAGACTCTCAGTGGGATGATAGCCCACTAGTGAAAGATGGTTTTGAATCTTACCTTGGCGTACCTATTAGTTGGCCTAATGGTGAACCGTTTGGCACATTTTGTGTAATGGATTTTAAGCAGACTCACTATCAACAGAGCTTTTTAGAATTAATAGAGCAACTTCGCGATATGGTTGAGGACGACCTTGCGTTGTTAGATAATTTTACGCAGATGCGTGAAATTGCCATGCTCGATTCACTTACCAATATTTATAATCGCCGCGCAATAGACCTACTTTGCCAACATAAACTGAATATATCGAAACGTCTTGGCTTTGACATTAGCTGTTTGTTTATTGATATAAACAGTTTTAAACCGCTCAACGATACTTACGGCCATGAAGTTGGCGATCTCGCGCTTATTTGTTTAGCTGACACTATGAAAGAGTGTCTTCGTGAAACCGATATTATTGGCCGCTTAGGGGGCGATGAGTTTATTGCTTTATTGCAAGTTCAGCCAGGTGATTGCATAGAAAGCATAGCCGATAAGCTCAACACCACCTATCAATCTAATTTAGCAAAGCGGGGCATTCCAGTTACGAGTTTAAGTATTGGTTCTGGGGTGATAGCTCAGCCAAAAGAAAACTTTGCTGAGCTATTAAAACGAGCAGATGAAGATATGTATGAGAAAAAGCAAGCCTCGAAGGCAGCACGTTAAGCTATTTGTTTCTCAGCTAGGTTCAGCTCCATGGTCGCTTTAAGTAAACGATAAAGGTTAATTGACGCATCAATTTCTTCTTTACGATTAGTTAAGCTTTCGATATTTAAACCGAGCGGTACATCTAAATGCGCACAGCTTTGTAAAATTAAGTCAAGATTCTCACGGCAAATACGCACCGATTCACTCAATGTATTTGCCGAATCTAACATACGGTACTTAGTCGCCTCTGGTACCGAAATTCCTAACCACTCCATAAATTCTAAGGTTTTTTCACCGCCACATGGAGTAAACGTTAGAATAATACGCTTTGGGGTTGTGCCTTGTGCTTTACAGCTGCGGGCATAGCTGGTGATCAAATCAATAGTCGCTTGGGCATTGTAAACGGCTTGTGAGATGAAAAACTTACAGCCTTGCGCTGTTTTTTCGACTAAACGTTCATGTTCATTACGTTTGCTAGCGTGACGCTCTGCAATAGTAACGCCACCTAAAAATACATCGCTATTCTGTTTTACTAGCGTTTTATAAGCATCAGAAAGGCTTAATTTGATGTCACCATGAGATGATGGACTACCTACTAGCACTAAGTTCTTTAATTCAAAATCATTTCGAGTTTCATTTAACCACTCGGTAAACTCAGCTTCACCACGTTGGGCAACACTTTTATAAGTGATTACATCCAGTTGTGAGAGGCTGCGAAGTAGTTGACTATATTCACGTGGATCAACCGTTTCTTTAAACGGAAAAGGGCGCGGTTTAGCAATTCGGCTGCTTTCATCTTGAATGTCGTAAATGATCACACCATCGTATTCAATTTCGTGCAAGCGACCTAGTAGCTTTTGGGCAATAGTTTCAAGCATGGCTTTATCAGTACCTGATTTTGGTGGTGTGGTACCGATAAGGTAGACGCCTTGATTGGTGTCTTCAATTTTCTCTTGTAATGATAAAGCCATAATCCTCATTCCAGCTTGTGCTAAAGTCTATGTAAATAATATAGCAGCCATTTAGACGTCTAGATAGATTTTTCTGATGAAAGTTTTTCAATGACTATGAATTTTACTCAAGTTGAATGTAAGGTGTTCTACGAAATTGACACACCTGTTTACATAAATTATTGCCCTGACCCTCATATTTTCTGGCGCTTTGATGCATAATCAAGCTGCAATCATTATGAGAAAAATAACTAACAAGGGAACATTATGAAATTTAGATTATTAGCAACCAGTTTTGCTGTAACACTTGCGCTGAGTGGCTGCGCAAGTAACTCACAGTCAAATATGGTTAAAGAAGTCGAAATTGAGCAGCAAGTAAGCCAAGATGATAACCGTGTATTTAGCCAAGATTACCTATTAGAAGAGCTTGAGAACGGCCTTCGCGTAATGGTAGTGAAAACCGACTACCCAGACGTCGTATCACTGCAAATTCCGGTATCGGTTGGTTCACGTAATGAAGTTGAAGCAGGTAAAACTGGTTTTGCACACTTCTTTGAGCATATGATGTTTAAAGGCTCTGAAAAATTCCCGCAAGATGTCTATTCAGATATTTTAAAGAACTCAGGTGTTGATAATCGCGCGTATACGACCAACGATTACACTAACTATCACTTAAATTTCTCAAAAGAGCACTTAGATAAAGTACTCGAAATCGAAGCTGATATTTTCCAAAACCTGACTTACAGCGAAGAGCAGTTCCGTACTGAAGCACTGACTGTAAAAGGTGAATATTTAAAGAATAATGCTAGCCCAATTCGTAAGTTACTTTCTGCCGTTCGTAACGAAGCATTCGAGAAGCACACATATAAACACACCACGATGGGCTTTTTTGAAGACATCGAAGCCATGCCTGATCAAATGGCATATGGTAAAGAGTTTTTCGCTAAGTTTTATAAGCCTGAGTACGTCTCTTTAGTCATTGTTGGTGATGTTGATCCACAAGAAACTATGGCAATGGTGAAAAAGCATTGGGGTAACTGGAAAAAAGGTGATTACCAAGCCGACATTCCAACTGAACCGAAACAACAAGCACCTAAGTACGTTCATGAAAAATATGATGGTTTACCGGGTCATTGGTTACTAGTGTCTTACAAAGGCACAGCATGGGATCCAACTCAAAAAGACCGTGCTGCGCTTGATTTGATTTCGCAGCTTTATTTCTCAAATAACTCGGCACTTTATCAAGAACTTGTTGTTGATAAACAAATTGCCAGTCAAATGTTTACCTATAACCCAGATACTAAAGACCCCGGTTTATTACATGTTTTTGTAAAAGTAGAAAACGAAGCTGATCTTGCTAAAGCCCGTGATGCGATTAACCGTACTTATGCACAAGCACGTACTGAGTTAGTTGATGCGCAAAAGTTAGCTGATTTAAAATCTAACTTAAAATACAGCTTTATCAATGGTCTTGATTCATCGCAATCAATAGCCTCAACGCTTGCAAGCTACATGCACTTTGAGCGCGACCCTGAAGTTATTAACCAACTTTACGCCACTGCTGATAGCATCACTCCAGAAGATATCAAAGCAGTAGCAAACAAGTATTTTGTTGATTCAAGCCGTACCACTGTGACAATGTCGGCGCTTGATAAAGTAACTGGTTTTGAGCAGGAAGTTGATTTAAATGCAGCGGTGGCAAGTATCGAGCAAGCACCAACAGAACGTCATTTTAAAGTACTTGATAAAACAAATAGTTCACCACTGGTTGATGTAAACTGGTTATTCAATACCGGTGCGGCAGCTGATCCACAAGGCAAAAAAGGTTTAGCGGCGCTAACAGCCGCGATGCTAGCGCAAGGTGGTTCAGAATCAATGAGCTATAAAGATATTAAGAAAGCCTTATATCCTTTGGCGGGAAGCTTTGGTTATCAACTTGATAAAGAGATGATTTCACTTCGTGGTCGAGTACACAAAGATAATGCTGCGAAATGGTATGCGCTTGTTAGCGATCAATTGTTAAACCCTGGCTTTAGAGAAGATGATTTCAAGCGTCTGAAAAAAGAGCTGATAGATAGCATTAAAGCGGGCCTTAAAGCGTCAAATGATGAGGAACTAGGTAAAGAAGTGCTTTATCATCAGCTTTATAAAGGTCATCCTTACGAAAGTTATAACTACGGTGACATATCAGATCTTGAAGCATTGACACTTGATGACGTCAAAGCGTTTTATAATAGCCAGTTTACACAATCTAAACTAACAGTGGGTCTAATTGGTGCTATCCCAAGTGATGTTAAATCGACAATGATGAAAGATTTAACCCAACTTCCACAAGGTAAAGAAAGCCGTTTAATGATCCCTGATGCGCCAGTACTTAAAGGTCATCATGCGACTATTGTTGAGAAATCAGCGCAATCTACCGCAGTGTCCTTTGGTTTCCCAATTGATACAATTCGTAGCAGCGATGATTGGACAGCCCTTTGGTTAGTTCGCTCTTATTTTGGTGAACACCGCAGTTCAAACAGCTTCTTATATCAACGCATTCGTCAAACCCGTGGTATGAACTACGGCGACTATGCATACATCGAATACTTCCCACGTGGTATGTTCCAAACAAAACCAGATGCTAACTTAGGTCGCTCAGAGCAAATTTTCCAAGTATGGTTACGCCCGCTGCGTTCTAATAACGATGCTCACTTTGCAACACGTACGGCATTATTTGAGCTTGATAAGCTAATTAAAAATGGCATTAGTAAGGAAGATTTTGAAGCGACTCGTAATTTCTTAATTAACTTTGTGCCGCAAATGGTTGCAAGCCAAGATCGTCAATTAGGCTATGCACTTGATAGTGAGTTCTATAACACAGAGAGCTTTGTAGACTATGTGCGCGGCAAGCTTGAAAAGCTAACCCTTGATGATGTTAACCGCGTTATTCGCGATAACCTGCAAACCGAGAATATTCACTATGTATTTATTACCGGTGACGGCAAAGATATGCAAAAACGTTTAGCATCAGAGCAAACATCACCTATGGTGTATAACGCTGAAAAACCGGCAGAACTTGTTGCTGAAGATAAAGTGATTGCAGACTATAAACTTGCAATACCAGCGAAAAATATTAAAGTACTTGATGTCGAAAAAGTATTTCAATAATTACTAATTAACTAATCAATGCCCCTATTTAGGGGCATTTTTCTATGCTTAATGGCTCGATGTTATCAGCAACTACAAGTTGATTTCGGCCAGCTTCTTTTGCTTGATAAAGCGCGCTATCAGCCATTTCAATGAGTAACATGGCATCATCACAACTACTAGGATATAGCGTGGCTAACCCGACACTTACTGTTAATGGGTAGCCAGCCAGTTCAGCCAACTTTAGCGTAGCAAGTTTTGTCATAAAACGTGTTACGAGTAATTGAGCATTATGGCTTTGCGTATTACCAAGTACTAGAACAAATTCTTCACCGCCGTATCTTGCGCACAAGTCACTGGGCCTGCGAGTAAATTCAGACAATAGTTTTGCCACTTCTTTTAAGCAATTATCACCAACTAGATGACCAAGGTTATCGTTAAGAGACTTAAAGTTATCAAGATCGACCATCGCTATGGATAAGGGATGTTTTAAGCGTGCACAGCGACTCCATTCTTGCGAATAAAAATCATCAAAATGACGTCGGTTAGCAACTTGCGTTAGACCATCGATACGAGCAAGCTCTCGAACTTGCTGCTCGGCAAGTTTACGTTCAGTAATATTTAAGTGGCTGATCACAACATAATCTGTTTTGCCAAGTTTTAAAGGTACTGCGCGCATCATAAACCAGCGGCTTTCAGTATCACTATGACAAGGATATTCCAAGTAAAACTCTGCGAGCTGCTGATTGATAACTTGGTTTATTCCGGTGTAGGCCTTTTCACCAAACTCATCGCCATGGGCCGCAGCTGATCTACAAATAGCTAGATAGTTTTGACTTTCCCACTGAGTGTTACACTCGCATCCATTCTCATCGCCGAATGATAGCCAGCTGCGATTTACAAATGTGATATCCCCCGAGTCATTAATCACCACAATATGCTCAGAGATAGTATCGAGTATTAACTTTAGAAACTCTTTTGATTCAACCACTTTATAACCTAGCCAGTGCTTAGTTATTTAAGGTTAGCAATAAATGGCGAATTTTCCTCTAAGCTACGCTTAAAGCTTTCATAAAAGTGTTTTGCTAGAGTCCTGAAGGGGTAGTGTAAAGCTCCTATTTAGCTCATGTAGTTAACAGCTGTCAGTACTGCATTTTAAGTTCAGTTCTGACAGTTGGCCTAAGTCTCTAAGTAAAGCATCAGGAAATGCTAAAGTATAGAACCAATTTTAACACCTAGCGCAAATAGCATGGTTACTATTACAAAGCCGATAAGTGTGGCATAGCCGCGTTGTTCTTTGGTCATATTTCACTCCTAAAAAATAACAAATACTGTTGCCATACCAAGGGCGAAACTAATAAACGAAGAAGTCGCTACGATTACAGCTAGGTTTTGCTTACTCACTGCGTGTGCTTTGCTGTCATTAGTTGATTCGTCATCGAGCTTGATGAGTTCACCTTGGCGTACTTCAAACACTGCGCATAAGCTCATGGTAGTTTCTTTTGACGCAGCGCCTTCTTTTTCAACTCGTTGAATGGTTCGTAGGCTTACATCACAGGCATCGGCCAGTTGTTGCTGCGTCCACTCGAATTTAAGCCTCAGTGCTTTAATTGTATTAGGGTTCAGTTGCATCACTTACTTCCCAATGAACGGTTCAATTAACGTGATTAGGGCAAAACCAAAAATTGCTCCACCAATAAAACACCCTAAGGTAACCATAGCCACTTGCTTTGGGTTATCTGTAAGTGAAGTCTGTGTGCTCTGTTGAACTAATTTACCTGCTTTGTAAAACGAACATTCAAGCTTACCTGTTAGTATATTTTGCATCTCAAATTCGACTGCATAAGCATTCTCTTGGTAATTAAAGTCGTGGTGACTTTTAAAACCGAAGCTGCGCTTTTCACTAACCAATTCATCGTTTACATATATTTTTTCTTTACCGCTCATGATGTGACCAAAGCATGCGATTTGATTATCACCATCTTGAAAGTAGAACTTATAACCTAATTTGTGTGAGTTTAGTACGTCGTTTTTCATCATCGTTTCCTTGTTAAGTTGATGATGTAAATTTAATGATTATTTTTGTTTTTTACGCCGTCAGTAATACGCCAGTTCCTATTTTGGCATATGACAGACAAGATGTCATATCTGTTTTGTTGTTGAAAAATAAGTACTTTAATTAAACCGCGTGCCTGTCATTAGAGTTTGCAGTTGTCATATGAGATTGATTTAAAAACACCTGCAAATGATCAAAAATAAGGTTTGATACTCTGGTTATTACATATAACCAGAACAAATAAATAACGGGTTAGTACATCTTGCTACAAATCCGTTAAACTAAAGGCTTAGCAGTTAGGTACAACCAGAAAGGCAATATTATGCGTCATGAAATTTGGCAAAAGCTTCGAGATGAAGCAAACGAAGTCGTTTCCCGTGAACCGCTTTTAGCAAGTCACGTTTATTCGTGTGTGTTAAATCATGAATGCTTAGGTTCGGCGCTTAGCTTTATTGTCGCGAATAAACTCTCAGATGCGGTGGTATCAGCATTTACTATCCGTGAATTATTCGATCAAGCCTTTGTTAAATGTGACCTCATGCTGACACATGTGGCTCATGACATAAAAGCAGTTAAAGATCGCGACCCTGCGGCCGATAGTTACTTAACTGTTATTTTGAACCTTAAAGGCTTCCATGCAATACAAGCACATCGACTCGCAAATTGCTTATGGCAACAAAACCGAAAAGAGCTTGCTCGTTTCATTCAGAGCAGAACCTCAGAAGTATTTGGCGTTGACATCCATCCTGCTTGTAAAGTTGGTCATGGTATTATGTTTGACCATGCAACTGGGATTGTAATTGGTGAAACTGCAGTTATCGAAGATAACGTTTCGATTCTACAATCTGTAACCTTAGGTGGTACAGGTAATGAACAAGGTGATCGCCACCCTAAAATACGTGCCGGTGTATTGATTGGCGCAGGTGCTAAAGTACTAGGTAACATAGAAGTCGGTGAGGGGGCGCGTATTGGTGCTAATTCAGTGGTGTTAAGTCCGGTTCCTGCACACACAACTGTGGTTGGGGTACCTGCTAAAGTGGTCGGAAAACCGAGCTGTCCCTGTCCAGCCGAAAGCATGAACCAAAACTTTTTAGATGATGGCACAACTACCGCTAGTAATGCCTCACACACCAGTGCTATGTTGTAGTTTTACATCAATAAAGAGCAATGGAATTGTCTAAATTTTCCTTCGGATTAGCTGTTATAGCGTCATTTTTTTGTGGCGCTCTTGCTATGTCACTCTTTCAGTCTAATCCACTAGAACAGACTCAAACTCACCAGCAAGAATTTATTGAAGCGCAAACTGTTGAGGCGCCACAGCAAACCAAGTCGGTAGTCCCTGTGAATGCTAAAAAAATCGCTGCACCTAAAGCTGACGTACCAGAAACTCTTAGCAAAAGTGAGCTTGAACAACAAATTGCTGAGCTAAAGCTACAAGTTGAAAGCCAACAAGCTGTGATTGCTAACTACCGTTCAAGTGCAATTCCCCCGCAGCAAATTGATTCACATCTTGAAGAACTTTATACCTTGTTAGAAGAGCAATCTCGTGATGAAGCGTGGGCTTACCAAGTTGAAACTGCGATGAGCGATTTTTTAATCATGGCAGATTTACCTGTACAACCAGAGCTAAAAATCGCAACGTGCAAAAGCTCCGTTTGTCAGTTTAAGCTACTGCAACCAGAGGGTGTAGATGACTTACCAAGCCGTTATTGGCGTGATTTAGGCGATAAAATGATGGAACAAAGCTGGTGGAAGCAGTTTAAGTTTACTTCCAGCACTTCGAGTGATGGCAGTCTAACCGTTATCGCTAGTACCGAGTAAAGTTAAACGACCTTCGAGTGCAGCTGACCATCGGTAAGTTCGGTGGTTATAAACTCTCCTGAACTTACATCGTTAACTGATTTCACCACTTTGCCTTGCTGGTTCTTGGTAATGCTATAACCACGAGCTAATACACTGAGTGGGCTTACAGAATCTAAGCGGCTCGCTTGCAAAGAAAGCTGATTGCGTGAACTTGAAAGTTGCTGTTGCATCGTTTGTCTCAGTCGGGCGTGTAGTTGCGCGAGCTGATGCTCGCTTTTTGCGAGCTGATTTTCAGGTGAACGTTGCATCAAGCGTGGTGTTAAGTTAGCAAGTACTCGCTCATATCGCTGAATTTTGTTATTCATTGCACCATGCAAGGCTAAACTAAGCTCATCTAATTTTTGCGCTTGCTGATTTAGTTGATTACGTGGATGGCAAAGTTGTAAGCGATGCTCAAATTGTGTTGCAGTACTGCGCTTTACTGCCAAGGAATGTTTAAAAGCATGATTTAAGTGCCTAACTAACTGCGTAACTTTATTATGTAGCTCTTCCGTGTTTGGGCTAACTAGCTCAGCAGCAGCCGAAGGGGTTGCGGCACGAATATCGGCTACATAGTCACTTATTGTGGTATCGACTTCGTGACCAACGGCACTAACGATTGGTAAGTGACTTGCGAAGATGGCGCGAGCCAATTGCTCATGGTTAAAGCACCACAAATCTTCGAGTGAACCACCACCGCGACCTAATATAAGTATATCCACTTCATTACGCTGATTGGCGATGTTTATTTTTTCTATTAATTGGCTGTGGGCATCTGCGCCTTGTACCATCGCTGGATAAATCACGACTTCAAGCTGCGGAGCACGGCGTTTTAGTACGGTAAGAATATCGCGAATAGCTGCCCCAGTGGCTGAGGTAATCACCCCAATACGATTGATATTGGTTGGTAATGGTTTTTTGTGAGCTGAGCTAAATAGGCCTTCGGCAGCTAAGCGCATTTTAAGCGCATCAAACTCTTGTTTTAATAAACCTTCACCAGCAGGGGCCATGTGCTCAACAATCAGCTGATAATCACCACGGGGTTCATACAAGGATACGCGGGCGCGCACAGTTACTTGTGCACCATTGCTTGGGCGAAAAGTTTGGCCGCGATTATTGCCGCGCCACATCGCCGCTTTTACCTGTGCTCGGTCGTCTTTTAGAGTGAAGTACCAGTGTCCAGATGCAGGGGCTATAAAGTTAGAAATTTCACCATTTAAGATAAGCGATGAGAAGCCTTGTTCTAAAACATGGCGAATTTCCTTATTTAGGCGCGAGACCGTGTAAACAGGCTGTGTTGAGTGCGTAAAAGCCATTAATAACCCCAGTAAAAAATTCTGTGTGTACTTTAACACAAATAAATGAATAATTTTATTTACTCGTGCCCACAACGCTGATAAAATTTGGCCGCAATTCCTTATACTCAGATCCACATGTGAGAAGTTGCACTATGCTAAGAATCGCTAAAGAAGCTCTTACCTTTGACGACGTACTTTTAGTACCAGGTCATTCTACTGTTTTGCCACACACGGCAAATATTTCAACTCGCTTAACGCGTGGTATCAATCTTAACTTGCCGTTAGTTTCAGCATCTATGGATACTGTAACAGAAGCACGCTTAGCGATTGCTTTAGCGCAAGAGGGCGGTTTAGGTTTCATCCACAAGAACATGACAATCGAAGAGCAAGCTAAAAACGTTCGTAAAGTAAAAACTTACGAAGCGGGCATTGTTTCTTTCCCTGTTACTGTGACTGCGGATCTTACAATTGCTGATGCTATCGCGCTTTCAGAAGACAAAGGTTTTTCAGGTTTCCCTGTAACTGACGCTGACAATAACCTTGTTGGTATTGTTACAAGCCGTGATATGCGTTTTGAAACGAAACTTGAGCAACCTGTTTCTACAGTAATGACGAAAAAAGAATCGTTAGTGACTGTTAAAGAAGGTGCAGACCGTGATGAAATCTTAGGTCTAATGCACGAGCACCGTATCGAAAAAATTCTCGTAGTTGATGATGCATTTAAACTTAAAGGCATGATCACTGTAAAAGATTATCAAAAAGCACAAGACAAGCCGCATGCATGTAAAGACGAGCAAGGTCGTCTACGTGTAGGTGCAGCTGTTGGTGTTGGCGCGGGTACCGATGAGCGTATCGCAGCGCTTGTTGAAGCAGGTGTTGATGTACTACTTATCGATACATCACATGGTCACTCTCAAGGTGTTATCGACCGTGTTGCACAAACACGTCAAGCATACCCTGATTTACAAATCGTAGCGGGTAACGTTGCAACAGCTGAAGGCGCGATTGCCCTTGCTGATGCAGGTGTTGATGCTGTTAAAGTAGGTATCGGTCCTGGTTCTATTTGTACTACTCGTATCGTAACAGGTTGTGGTGTTCCACAAATTACTGCTATTTCTGACGCAGTTGAAGGCTTAAAAGGCCGTGATATTCCTGTTATTGCTGACGGTGGTATTCGTTTCTCTGGTGACATCGTAAAAGCACTTGTTGCGGGTGCATCATGTGTAATGGTTGGTTCAATGTTAGCGGGTACTGAAGAAGCACCGGGTGAAGTCGAGCTATATCAAGGCCGTTACTACAAATCATACCGTGGTATGGGTAGCCTTGGTGCTATGGACCAAAAAGAAGGTTCATCAGACCGTTACTTCCAAAAATCGAACGAAGCAGACAAGCTTGTTCCTGAAGGTATCGAAGGCCGTGTTGCTTATAAAGGTCCTATCGCGACAATCATTCACCAACAAGTGGGTGGTCTTCGCAGTGCAATGGGCTTAACAGGCTGTGCAACAATTGAAGAGTTAAACACTAAACCTCAATTTGTTCGCGTTACTTCAGCTGGTATGGGTGAGTCACACGTTCACGACGTGCAAATCACCAAAGAAGCGCCAAACTACCGCTTAGGTTAATTACCTTAAGGTATTGAAATTACATGGGCTAGCATTTGCTAGCCCTAATTTATTGATCATCTCCCTTTGGGAGAGCAGTTCCTGACTAACGAGATACTCCATGAGCAAAGACATTCACGATTCACGAATTCTCATTTTAGATTTTGGTTCGCAATACACACAGTTAATCGCACGTCGTATACGTGAGATTGGTGTTTACTGTGAGCTATGGGCATGGGATGTAACTGAAGAGCAAATCCGCGAATTTAATCCACAAGGTATTATTTTGTCGGGTGGCCCTGAGTCTACAACACTTGAAAACAGCCCACGTGCTCCTGAGTATGTATTTAACGCAGGCGTTCCAGTACTTGGTATCTGTTACGGCATGCAAACAATGGCAACGCAACTAGGTGGTAGCGTACACAGCTCTGATAAGAAAGAGTTTGGTTATGCGCAAGTTGAAAAAGTAGGTAACTGTGCGTTATTCGATGCTATCGAAGACCACATTACTGACGGCGGTGCAGGCGTACTAGACGTTTGGATGAGCCACGGCGATAAAGTGATGGAAGTACCAGAGACTTTCAAAACAACTGCTAAAACATCAACGTGTCCGCATGCTGCAATGTCTTGGGAAGAAAAACGTTTTTACGGCGTACAGTTCCACCCAGAAGTAACTCATACTCACCAAGGTTTACGCTTACTTGAGCGCTTCGCGATTGATATCTGTGGCTGTGAAAAGCTATGGACACCCGCTAAAATCATCGACGATGCTATTGAGCGTATTAAAGAAACGGTAGGTGATGACGAAGTTATCTTAGGTTTATCAGGTGGTGTTGATTCATCTGTTGTAGCTATGCTTATTCACCGTGCAATTGGCGACAAGCTAACATGTGTATTCGTTGATAACGGTCTTCTTCGTTTAAACGAAGGTCAGCAAGTTATGGACATGTTTGGCAACAAGTTTGGCCTAAACATTGTTAAAGTGGATGCTGAAGATCAATTCTTAGCAGACTTAGCAGGTAAGTCTGACCCTGAAGATAAGCGTAAAGCGATTGGTCATACGTTCATTAAAGTATTCGACGAGCAAGCTAAAAAGCTGAAAAACGCTAAATGGTTAGGTCAAGGTACTATCTACCCAGACGTAATCGAATCTGCTGCATCAGCAACAGGTAAAGCACATGTAATCAAGTCTCACCACAACGTAGGTGGTTTACCAGACGATATGGAAATGGGTCTTGTTGAGCCGTTACGTGAGCTATTCAAAGATGAAGTACGCAAAATTGGTCTTGAGCTTGGCCTACCTTACGACATGCTTTACCGTCACCCATTCCCGGGTCCTGGTTTAGGTGTTCGTGTACTTGGTGAAATCAAGAAAGAATACTGTGACTTACTACGTCGCGCAGATGCTATTTTCATCGAAGAGCTGCACAAAGCAGAGCTTTACCACAAAGTAAGTCAAGCCTTCACTGTATTCTTACCAGTTAAATCGGTAGGTGTAATGGGTGATGCACGTAAATACGACTGGGTTGTATCACTACGTTGTGTAGAGACAATCGACTTTATGACGGCACGTTGGTCACACTTACCTTATGAATTCTTAGGTGTGGTTTCAAACCGTATCATCAACGAAATCGATGGTATCTCACGTGTTGTTTACGATATTTCAGGTAAGCCACCGGCAACAATTGAGTGGGAATAATTTTATTATTCTGACCTGAATGGGTTCAAAAACGGCGAATTAGCTTGCTAATTCGCCGTTTTGTTTATTTAAAAAGCAGTTAAACTAAAAACTGTGTTTTTTTACTTTACCTTTGAAAAAAGCTCTATATAATTCGTCGTCATTGCAGGGGCGTAGTTCCAATTGGTAGAACAGCGGTCTCCAAAACCGACGGTTGGGAGTTCGAATCTCTCCGCCCCTGCCATTTCTTCCTTCTTTACTTTAATCGCAAATCTCCCTATATTACTTGCTCTTAATCATGATTGAGTCGTTATGAATCCAAGTTACGCTGCGATATTCTCTGTACAATCTTTAGAGTTGAATCAACACTATCGAACTGTGCCTGACGTTTCTAGCGAAGAGATGTCAAATACTCAACAAGAAACACTTACGCTACCGTTACAGTTTCACCAAGACCTCGAAAAAGCATTTGCGCCGTTAGTTATTACTGAAATCGTTAAAACAACAAGTATTAGCTGGCAAGAGGGGTGCTTGGGTTTACCGAGCGATAAGCTTAATAGTAAACAGAAAAAACAACTTTGGTCTTTAATCGGTGAACAACTTGATAAGCTTTAAATCTGTAGATGCAACTTATATCAGCCAGTTAATGGCTATTGAAAATGCGTGCCATAGTCACCCGTGGACAGAGAAAACCATGCTGTCGTGTTTAGCGGGCCGTTACTTTAACCTGGCTGCTTTTCATGGCGATGATATGCTAGGTTTTTATATCGGTGAGCAAGCGGGCCCAGATTACACCCTGATGGATATTTGTGTTGCGCCAAAGCACCAAGGGCAGGGCATTGCTAAGCAGTTGTTAAATGCTTTTATTGAGCATGGTGAACAGCACCAAGCTGAAAACCTCTTCTTAGAAGTGCGTGAGTCTAATGCACCTGCTATTGGCTTGTACGAAAGTGCTGGCTTTTCACATATGTCAGTGCGCAAGAACTACTACCCAACCGCAACAGGGAATGAAGACGCTATTTTAATGGGCATGAGCTTTAGCCTTTAAGATGCCTCTTCAAGGGCGCTTATAAGCGCGTTGTAGCATTGCTCGATTTGTTCAGTTTGATTACTACGTAAGGCATTTTCAAGTTGTCCAGCGGTCTTATGAATTGCTTCAAAACTAAAACACCCAGCACTGCCTTTTAGGCTATGCGCTACTGAGCGCAGCGCTTCCCACTCTTTAGTGCGATACAACTGCACGACCTGGCTTAAGTAATCAGGCAGCTTTGAACGATAGTTGTCGTTAATTTGTTGGAATTTTTCACTTTTCAGTAAATTTTCCCATTTGTTTTGGCTATCTTTTTCAATGTGTAAGTAGCTTACGAGAACTTGCTCTAATGCGTCTTTATCTATTGGTTTTGCAAGGGCTTCATCACAGCCCGCTTCTATGTAAGTATCGACATCGGTTTTCATCACATTGGCTGTAAGCGCGATAATAGGTCCATCGTAGGCTGCATGACGTAACATTTGCGTCGCTTCTAAGCCGCCCATTACAGGCATCTGCATATCCATGATGATCAACTGATAATCATTAACCAATGCCATTTCTACCGCTTCAGCACCATTTTTTGCGATGTCAGGCTCAAGTCCCCAAGTTTGTAACAGTAGTTTGATCAGCAACTGGTTATCTGGGTTATCTTCGGCCACCAGAATATTGGCATCAAAGCTATTAGCAGCGAATGAAAGCTGTACGTCTTTACTCGGCGAGAGCTGCTCATAGTTATGAATAAAGGCCTCATACTTAAGCTGCTCGGCATTTAAGTGAGCTGCAACTTGCACGGTAAAACAACTGCCGTTTCCAGGTTCACTGATAAGTTGCACATCACCACCCAATAACTGGGCTAAGTTCTTCGAAATACACAAGCCAAGACCGGTACCACCAAAGCGGCGAGTTGTCGTCGCATCAGCTTGTTCAAACGGTTTAAATACCCGTTCAACTTCGCGCTCTGACATACCAATACCTGTGTCTTGAATCGCAAATTGTAAATTTTGTTTTTCGCTGTTGTAGCTAATATCAATCGAGATACTGCCTTTCTCAGTAAATTTAACCGCATTACTGGCAATATTGATCAAGATTTGTTTTAAACGTGTGGTATCGCTATTAATGGTTTTGGGGATTGGTAGCTTGTAGTTGATATTAAACGCCAGTTGCTTCTCATTAGCCAGTGGGCGAATAATCGAATCAATATCATGAATAAGCTGCACTACATTACATGGCCCACGCTCAACAGCGAGTTTTTCAGCTTCAATTTTTGATAAATCAAGAATGTTATTGATGAGCTCAAGCAAGTGCTTAGAGTTACGTAAAATGGTGCTTAAATGTTGTTCATCATTCACCGCATCTTTGTTGTGCAGAAGTTGCTCTGTAAAACCCATAATTGCGGTAAGTGGGGTGCGAATTTCATGACTCATATTCGCTAAAAAGCGGCTTTTTAGTTGGTTTGCTTGCTCAGCTTGGGCAATTGCCACTTCTAGCTTGCTATTCATTGCTTCGAGCGCTTTAGTACGGCTTTCAACTTTTTCTTCTAGGTGATGTTTATATTCTTCGAGTTCGTCTTGGTAATGACGAATTTGGTTCACCATGTGGTTAAAGTCGTTAAAAAGTACGCCTACTTCATCGTTTGTATGGGCAGGCAAATATACAGATAAATCACCATCACCAACGCGATGGCTTGCAGCGCCTAATAACTCGACTGGGGTGAGTAGTAAATTACGCACCACAATGTAAATCAGAATAGGTAGTGAAATCACAGAGATAATTACAATTAACGCAGTAATTAAACTGATGGCTTTACCTGACTGATACAGTAAATCTTTGGGGGTGGTCGAGATGAAGTAATCGCCGTCGGTCATTTGCACCGCATAGATGATACGCTCTTCTTTATCGATACTCGAAAGCTCAATGCTGGCTAGTTTTCCGTAATCGGCCAAATGCTTAATTTGTTCAAGCTCGTATTCACTTAAGTAGCTGCCCCGTAAGTCATAGTCTGAGCTAAATAAAATTTGTCCTTTAGTTGTCAAAAACAAATTTAGGGTGTTATTAAAAGGCGCTTCTAAAATGCTGGCATTTAATATCGATGGTTCTACATGTACAACAATAAATCCTAACTGTTGCGGCTGTTTTAAGTAGTAATCGATATTGTAAATAGGGTGCACAAAGTACAAACTGGTGGAGCCATCTTCTTTGGGGATCATAAATTGCTGCTGGCGCAAATTTGATTGCAGTACTTGATCAAAAAACGGGTAGCTTTTAGGCGCAGGGGTTAATTGGCTTGAATAAAATGCATCACTTTTGCCGTCTGGGGCAACATAGTTAATGCTGACTATATCAGGGTAAGCTTCTGAATAACTTGCAAATACATTCATTAACTCGCCAAGGCGTTCAATGTATTGGTTTTTTGATTCGGGTTCACGGGCTAAAAAGTCTGCCAATACAGGGGAGGTCGAAAGCAACCGGGTAATCGAATGAAATGAGTCAATGTAATTGAAGATTTTTTGTTGCTGTTGCTCAACAAAGCGACTGACAATAAGCTCTGCTTGTTTTTTTGTTGAATTGGTCACATTGGTTAACGTAAAGCCACCTAAAAACAACAAAGGTAAGATCACTAAAGGTGTGATATACCATAATAATCGAATACTGAGCTTACTGGTTTTCATGACCTAAATTGATATCCCTCCGTGCAATTTATCAATAGTATGCGTTACAACTTGATTACACAAGCTTAGCAAAAAAGTGAACAACCCATATACCCAGCCTATGGTGAATAATTACTTACAATCGTTGCTTTTTTGGCTAAGACAAACAAGGTATAATAGTCGGCAATTCTATTTTATTTTTACAGTGCGCACCGAGCTTTATAATTTATAGGGCAGCCAAGTGCGCTTTGTTATGACTAAAAGCAGCTTACATGTCTAATTTAACTACCGAAATTAATAAACGACGCACCTTTGCGATCATCTCGCACCCGGATGCGGGTAAAACCACCATTACAGAAAAAGTTCTGTTATTCGGACAAGCTATTCAAAAAGCGGGTACCGTAAAGGGTCGTGGCTCAAACCAGCACGCAAAATCAGACTGGATGGAAATGGAAAAAGAACGTGGTATCTCGGTAACCACGTCTGTTATGCAATTTCCTTACAATGAGCGTCTAGTTAACTTACTTGATACTCCAGGACACGAAGACTTCTCTGAAGATACCTATCGTACATTGACTGCGGTTGACTCGTGTCTAATGGTAATCGACGCGGCGAAAGGTGTTGAGGATCGTACTCGTAAATTAATGGAAGTAACACGCTTACGTACTACACCTATCGTAACTTTCATGAATAAGTGTGACCGTGATATTCGTGACCCAATGGAGTTATTAGACGAAGTTGAGACTGAGCTTAACATCGCCTGTGCGCCTGTTACTTGGCCGATTGGGTGTGGTAAAGAATTCAAAGGTGTGTATCACATTCACCGTGAAGAAACGATTTTGTATAGCACAGGCCAAGGTCACACGATTCAAGAAGTACGTGTTATTAAAGGTTTAGATAACCCAGAACTTGATGATGCAATTGGTAGCGAACTTGCAGAGCAGCTTCGTGAAGAGCTAGAGCTTGTGATTGGTGCATCACACGAATTTGATTTAGATCTGTTCTTAGCGGGTGAGCTATCGCCTGTGTATTTTGGTACGGCACTTGGTAACTTTGGTGTTGACCATGTTCTTGATGGCTTAACTGAATGGGCTCCGGCGCCACTACCTCGTGAAACAGAAGACCGCCAAGTAGCTGCAACTGAAGATAACTTCTCTGGCTTCGTATTTAAAATTCAAGCAAACATGGACCCTAAACACCGTGACCGTATTGCCTTTATGCGAATTGTATCGGGCAAATACAGCCAAGGTATGAAGATGAACCATGTGCGTATTGGTAAGCAAGTGAGTATTTCTGATGCGGTAACCTTCATGGCAGGTGACCGTGAACGAGCGCAAGATGCTTATGCGGGTGACATCATTGGTTTACACAACCACGGTACAATTCAAATAGGTGATACTTTTACGCAAGGTGAAAAAATGAAGTTTGGTGGTATTCCTAACTTCGCACCAGAATTATTCCGCCGTATTCGCTTAAAAGATCCATTAAAACAAAAGCAATTGCTAAAAGGCTTAGTTCAGTTATCTGAAGAAGGTGCTGTGCAAGTATTTAGACCGCTTATAAATAACGACCTTATCGTTGGTGCGGTAGGTGTACTACAGTTTGATGTGGTTGTTGCTCGCTTAAAAGCTGAATACAACGTTGATGCGATTTACGAAGGTGTCAGTGTTAATACTGCACGTTGGGTAAGCTCAGACGATAACAAAAAGCTTGAAGAGTTTAAGCGTAAGTGCGAAAGCAACTTAGCGCTTGATGGTGGCGATAACCTTACTTATATCGCGCCAAGCCGTGTAAACCTAAACTTGTCGATGGAACGCTATCCAGATATCAAGTTTAACCACACGCGCGAAAACTAATACGCTAAGACTGCTTCAAATTTAAGGGCCCGTACTACGGGCCATAAAGGTAAAAATTACAATGAATATTCGTACTCTTTTAATCGAAAAAGCAATTGCTGCGATGGTTGCAGCAGGGTTACCAGAAGACACAAACCCAGCGGTAACGCAAAGCACACGCCCGCAATTTGGTGATTACCAAATCAATGGCGCGATGGGGGCTGCAAAAAAACTAAAATCGAACCCGCGTGAGCTAGCACAAAAAATTATCGATAACCTAGATCTTGCTGATATCGCAGAAAAAACTGAAATTGCAGGCCCTGGTTTTATCAATATTCACTTAAAGCCTGCGTTTTTATCAGCTAGCTTAAAAGCGGCAAATGAAGATGAAAAGCTGGCTGTTGCACCGCATGCAACGGCGCAAAAAGTGGTTGTTGATTACTCATCACCTAACCTTGCTAAAGAAATGCATGTAGGTCATTTACGTTCGACTATCATTGGTGATGCGGTTGTTCGTGCCCTTGAGTTCCGTGGCGATGAAGTTATCCGTCAAAACCACATGGGTGACTGGGGTACTCAGTTTGGTATGCTAATCGCGCACTTAGAAGATCAAATCAACCAAGGTGTTGATCTAGACAAAGTTGCACTAGCTGATTTAGAGACCTTCTATCGTGATGCGAAAAAACGCTTTGATGATGAAGAAGGTTTTGCTGATAAAGCGCGTGATTACGTTGTTAAATTACAAGGTGGCGACGCACACTGTGAAAAACTATGGAAGCTATTCATTGCGACTTCTGTGAAGCATTCTGAAGAAGTTTATAAGCGTCTAAACGTAACGCTTACATCCGATGACATCATGGCTGAAAGTGCTTATAACAGTGAACTTGCAAACATTATTGCGCTATTAAAAGGCAAAGAAATTGCGGTTGAATCTAATGGTGCACAAGTGGTGTTCTTAGATGAGCTTGCTAATAAAGACGGTGAGCCTTCAGTATTTATCGTACAGAAATCAGGTGGTGGTTTCTTATATGCCACAACTGACCTAGCAGCCTGTGATTACCGTTCAAACAAACTGGGTGCGGATCGTATCCTAATCTTCGTTGATGCGCGTCAAAGCTTGCACTTCAATCAAGTTGAGCTAACAGCACGTAAAGCTGGTTTATTACGTGATGAAACAAGTTATGAATTCTGCCCATTTGGTACCATGATGGGGGCCGACGGTAAGCCATTCAAAACTCGTACTGGCGGTACAGTTAAACTTGCAGACTTGCTAGAAGAGTCAATCACTCGTGCTGCAGCTAAACTTGCTGAGCGTGAGTCAGACTTAAGCGACGAAGAGCGTAGCGAAATAGCCCGTAAAGTCGGTATTGGCGCAGTGAAATATGCGGATCTTTCTAAACACCGCACTAGCGACTATATCTTCAACTGGGATAGTATGCTGAGCTTTGAAGGTGCTACAGCGCCTTATCTTCAATACGCATACACCCGCGTTCGCAGTATCTTCCGTAAATCAGGTATTGATGCTGCGTCATTAACAGCAGACGTTGCAATCAACGAGCCACAAGAAAAAGCACTCGCACTTAAACTTCTACAATTAGAAGAAGTACTTGATCTAATGATCAGCGAAGCAACACCGCACGTATTATGTGGATACCTATATGAACTAGCAAGCCTATACATGACGTTCTATGAGGCGTGCCCAGTCCTAAAAGAAGGCGTAGAGCCAAATGTACGTGATAGCCGTTTAGTGTTATGTAATTTGGTTGCGAAGACCCTGAAATCAGGGTTGGATCTTTTAGGTATCGAAGTAATGGAGCAAATGTAATCTGCTTCGTGTAGTTCGCTTTAGCTGCGTTAATGAGTTTATTTAGCCTAAGTCACATACAAAACACGTATGCTCCTTGGCATAAATAAACTCATTGCCTTGCTAGCACTCCTTCACTTGCAGAAAGTTTAAGAACTCATAGGAATAAGTCGGTTTTCCGCCTTGTCTTAGGCTAAACTACTTAGGTGAACTCT
This sequence comes from Pseudoalteromonas sp. Isolate3, assembly GCF_022398505.1. NCBI lineage: Bacteria > Pseudomonadati > Pseudomonadota > Gammaproteobacteria > Alteromonadales > Pseudoalteromonadaceae > Pseudoalteromonas > Pseudoalteromonas sp. Isolate3. Next base: position 149,070 of record NZ_JAKEVN010000001.1, read on the forward strand.
GCTTGGTGTAGTTCGCTTTGAAAGCACTCCTACACTTGCAGAACGTTTAAGAACTCATAGCTTTGTAGGTTGGGTAGAGCGCAGCGAAACCCAACAAAATTGATAGCTCAATAATCTTGATTAATCTTTAGCTGATAGCTGATAGCTGATAGCTGATAGTAGCGATAGAGGGAATTTTATGAAACTTGAAGATATTCGCCGTGAATATTTACAGGATGGTTTATCTGAAGACATGCTTGATGCGTCTCCAATTAAGCAGTTTGAAAAATGGCTAGAACAAGCTGTTGCAACTAACTTACCTGATCCTACGGCGATGGTGGTTGCTACGGTTGATGAACATGGCCAGCCTTCACAGCGTATCGTGCTGTTAAAGCATCTTGATGAAAATGGCTTTGTGTTTTTTACTAATACTGGCTCGCGCAAGGCGCAAGAACTTAAAGGTAATAACAAAATTTCCTTGCACTTTCCTTGGCATCATATGGAGCGACAAGTCATTGTGTATGGTGAGGCAAAACCATTACCAACAACCGCTGTGGCTAAGTACTTTTTATCGCGTCCAAAAGAAAGCCAATTAGCAGCTTGGGCATCTCAGCAAAGCCGTCCAGTGTCATCACGTAAGGTATTAATGGAAACATTTGCGAAAATGAAGCAAAAGTTTTCTGATGGTGAAATTCCATTGCCTGATTTTTGGGGGGGCTATTGCGTTGAGCCTACTAAAATTGAGTTTTGGCAAGGTGGTGCACACCGCTTACATGACCGGTTTATGTATCAACGCCATGCCGATGGCAGTTGGCTGTTTGGTCGTTTAAATCCGTAAATGCACTTCATCGATTCTCACTGCCATCTTGATTTTAGTGAGTTTGATGAGACTCGTTCAGAGCTCATCAAAGAGTGCAAGCAAGTAGGGATCGAACATTTTATTGTGCCGGGTGTGAGCTTGGCACAATCTACAGCACTTTTTTCTTTTGCTAAATCAGAGCCTAGTATCTCAGTTGCTTTAGGTCTACACCCTTATTTTTTATCTGATCACCAAGCTCATCACCTTGCTGAGTTAGAGCAGTTAGCAAAAGCCCATTTAGGAAAATTTATTGCCATCGGCGAGTGCGGGCTTGATCGTAGTATCGACAACCTCGATAAACAAACATGGCTTTTTGAAGGGCAGATAGAGCTTGCCAACCAACTCGCTTTACCACTGATTGTGCATCACAGACAAAGCCATGATTTGATTACTCGCTCATTTAAACGCTGTAAACCAAAGTATGGTGGTGTTATCCATGCCTTTTCAGGCTCTGAACAACAAGCTCAAAGTTATATAAAACAAAATTTTAAGCTCGGAGTGGGGGGCGTTATCAGTTACCCGCGTGCTGCTAAAACTCGTAAAGTTATAAGCTCAATTGAGCCACAGCATTTAGTGTTAGAAACCGACTCGCCGTCAATGCCGCTGGCAGGCTTTCAGGGGCAGGTTAATACGCCACTTAAAGTGCGCAACGTATTCGCTCATTTATGTGAGCTCAAAGGCGTGACAGGTGATGCACAGCAGCAACTTGCTGCTGAACTTTACGATTCTTGCTCTGCGCTTTTTTTGATGTAACGGTTGATTTGCCAGAGTTTTAACCCGCGACCTAGCTGCCAAGTAAAAATACAGGTGATAACTAACATTAATAACACTTGGCGACCTAAATCATGAAAACTACTGTGGCTGGTCGCAATGGAAGCCTGTGTTAAATAGGTAATTGATACAAAACCAATAGGTCTTTCATCATCACTTATCACCGGCTCAACAAATGGCGTTTTGAGTTTACTGATACCAGGTGTTGAGTCTGGTAATAAACCAAATGTGTGATGACTTTGCCAATTATCGCTGGCAGCAAGTTGAATTCCTTGTTGATCGTAAATAGTTGCAGCTAACACATACTCATCTTCAGCAATATGATTACATAGTTCATTTAACTCTGGTTTGTTTTTCTCTTGCAGTGGGGTCTTTGCATTTAGTGCCATAAACTTGGTTAAGCTTATTGCTGTGCTATCAGCACTATCGTAAAGTAATTGGTGACTTTGGAAGCTACTATTCATGGCAACCCAACTTAACAGCACAAAGCAGGCTGTAGCCAAACTCAAGCGCACAAAGCGCTGGCGATAAGTGGCTGAAAAGGGAATTTTAAGTTGGTTATTTTTCATAGTCACCGTATACGTTACTGACAGCTTTTAATTTTGATGGTACAACATGATAACTTTAACAGCCCCTTGTGTGCGAGTGCCAAATGCACGACCAAGGACAGACATAAGTCTAATGTGGAGCCACTATGTCACAGCTTAGCTTAGCTGCTACACCTTCAGCAAATTTAGCAGAACAAATCAGTCTAAATTGTTGGTATAAAATTGAAAACAAACACCTTATTACAACAGACTTTACGCCAAAAGCAAACCAAGGCGTGTTTAGTGTTGCCTTTGGTAATGAGCTTAATGCAGAGAAACTGGTTACTATTAGTGATTTTTTAGCGTCACATGGGTTAAGTAATTTATCGCTTTGTTGTTATCAACCAATTACAAATATACCTGTGGCATGGAGCTTTCATAGCGATGCTACAATTTTACTGAGCCCACTCGTATTAGTTGAGTTTGCCAAACAGTTAGGTATTCAACTGGTGCAACTAACTAATCCACCGACAGTGAATGAGCCAGGCTTATTACTAATGGATATGGACTCAACAGCCATTACTATTGAGTGTATCGACGAAATTGCGCGCCTTGCCGATGTGTATGACGAAGTTGCCGCTGTAACCGCGCAAGCTATGGCCGGGCAGCTCGACTTTGCACAAAGCTTAAAGCAGCGTGTCGCGAAGCTTGAGGGCATCGATGTAGATTTAATTGACGGCTTAAAAGCGCGTTTACCGCTTATGCCGGGCGTGAGTGAATTATGCCAATACCTAAAAGCGCATAACTGGCATTTAGCAATCGCATCAGGTGGCTTTGTGCCTTTTGCAGAGCAAGTGCAGTCACTGCTTGGTTTAGATGAGGTGCATGCCAATACTCTTGAATTCAAAGATAATCGCTTAACGGGTAAAGTCATTGGCACTATTGTTGATGCTGAAGAAAAGGCTCGTGTACTTAAACAAATCGAGAAACAGCTTGTTTTAAATAATCGTCAAACAGTTGCCATGGGTGATGGTGCTAACGATTTGAAAATGATGGCTGCGGCAGGGCTTGGCGTTGCTGTGCATGGTAAACCTAAAGTAGTTGAGCAAGCACAAACTGCAATTAATGAAGGCTCATTACTGCAAGTTGCTTACTTACTCTCTCTACCGTTAGATTACTCGCTTTAACCAAGTCGCTTTGCGTTTACTCATTTCCGTGATCAGCTTTTGGTCAATATCAAAATGGGTAAGCGCTTCTTCGGTTATATCAATTAAATCACCTACACCGGCTACTGCCCACAGCGCTTCTTCTAAATCTTTTGCTTTGTGCAATGCGTACTGACTAATATATTTAAGCTCATTCGCTAAGTAATCAATATCAGGTCGACCAGTACGTGAAACATATAAACGAAACACAAACACTAAATCGTTTTTCAGCGCTTTTTTCACAAATAAAGTTTGTGGTTTGTAGTCATCTTCACTGATACAGCGACTAGTAATTGCATCGCTAATTTCGGCTTGGCGCGGATCAAAGCGTAAAAATAAAGTAAATGGTAATGGCGGATCTTGGCGACTACGATCTTTTATTAACGGGGTGATCACCTCTGTAATTTGATCCGTCGATAAGAAACCATCGATGCTGGTCGTCTCATTTAATAACGCAAAGTTTTGCAGTAACACATGTAGTGGGCTTGGATATAAACCTTGACCAATTGCGCCAGCTTTAAAGTGAGCTGCTTCTTTATGTAAATAAAACGGAAATTGGCATACACTTTTGGTCACCATGTTTCTGAGTGCGGTCGATAACCCCGGAATCTTAGGCGTTTCTTCGCAGACACGTAATTTGTCTTTGTTGTTATCGATTAAAACAGTGAAAAACTTAATTGCCATATGTGGTAGGTCACCAATCCGATGGACTTTTAAGTTTACTGTTGTCAGTGATTTACTCACAGCCATCACTTCATAGGCAAGATTCGTCAAATCATGCTTTTTGGTAATTTTTTGCAAATCAGGCAAGTTTAACTTAATGATATCGCCTTTTTTGAACTCAACTGGTTGGTCGCATTCAATTTGCAATCCCATCACTGATAAGTCTCGGGTATGCCCTGTAATAGTTTGCTCATGGTGTTCAATGCTGACAGCTGTTTTGTATAAGTAGCGTTTATGAGCTCTAAGGTTTACATATTCGAGCGCCACAGGCTCTAAATGAGGGGGCGTTTTGTGCTTACTGTGACCGAAAAGCTTGAGCTGGTTTACTGCATCTTTACTGTAATCAAGTTGTTGATATGTTCGTTGTTCAAACTTTGTACCAACCGAAGTTAAAATTAGTAGATATTTAACATCTTTGATCAACCCCTGCACTCGTGGTGTAGGTGGTTTATTTAGTTTTTCGATATTTTTGCCAGCACTGCTTGGCAGTGACAATGGAATGTAAGAGTCTTCCGGATGGCTTGGCATCAACTGTAGCTTAAAGCACTGCCAGCTGTCTTTTTGGCTGCCAAACCCGAGGAATAAATCTCTTAGGTGTGGTTGGCTTTCAAGCTCAGTTTTTGTAGCGGAATAATAATAAATTTTGCCCGCAGCCGTATGCGTGAAAGTATAAAGGTATTCTTCTTTTACTGCATCAGGTGAGCTAAGTAAGTGACCCAAACGCTGCTGATTAATAATACTGTATAAACATGACAACTTACGTTCATCACAAAAATAGCGCTGAATAAAAATATTATTCTCAGTGGTTAATGCAAGGCTAGGGTAAAGTTTGTCGCCTTGTAAGCTTAAAAAAGCATAAAACGAGGTAACGCGTGGAATATAGTATTGCTCGTAGCCTTTTGAGACAACAGCATCTAGCGTATTGTCTAAATTAACTTTATAGCGGCGTTTGTTGCCGTGGATAAAGCTTTCTAAAAACTCATCAAATTTTTCATTATTCTCAATAAAGGTGCGTTTTAAGCGTACATGATTGTATTCACGAGAGACCTTTTCTACCGCAACCACTTCGTATTGAATACCGTTTTTTAGGCCCAGTTCGAAGTCTTGCTCTAGGCCAACCAGGCGTAAACCAATTAATTGACCTTTTTTAACTGAGTAACGAGGCCCCAGCTTAATTTTGGCACCGCTTAAAGAAATATCTGAGGTTGATGCAGCAACTTTGCGGTCTTTATCAAGCTCAACGGTGATTTTAATTGAATAGTTCATCCGCTCTTCGCGGCGACTCTCGTAAGATGCAAATTTAATGACCTTGGCTGGCTGCTCTGCAGCTGTGCTATCGTCGGTTAAAGCTTGTTCTGCAGCCTTTTTTTGCATTACTCGGTGATTATTTTCAGTGTTCATCACCGCTTCGTAAACGGCAAGCGTGTAACCACCGTGGCGTTTTATGGCATCTTCAAACACTTCAATGGCGGTATCGTCCATAAAGTGTTGCTTGCCGTCATATTCGTAAGGTTTCACTTGGCCGGTTACTTGACCACGTAAATCAATAAAGCGAGCTACAGGCTGAGATAAGCGCGACATTTCCATTTTGATCAAAAACTGCTCTGGCTTTGTTAAGCTAGCTGTCTTTGATTTAAACAGTTTATCGAACTGGGGAGTGCCTAAATGTGCCTTTAGTTCATCAACTAGGCTTTCATATTTAAGCAGAATGTCTTCAGCCATTTATAAAACCATCACCGTCTATCTAAAAAAGTAGGTATACTAGCGGGCTATTTAAAGCCAAAACAGTGTGACTACTTCTTTATTTTATTAGTTATTGTTATATGTATTCGCCAATTAAATGGCAAGCACTGTAAAGTTTTATTTGTAAGCAAAAACTGTGCCCTTAACTATTTCTTAATTAAGTGCTTAGCTAAATTAAGTACTTTTTAGGGGCAGGTTACAGCATGTTATCATTTGTGACTATAAATTGGCTCTAATTAAATCGCCTGAGTCGTATGTTTTACTTTAGCTATTATATGCTTGAAAATACAGAAATAGTCACAAATCAGCTACCAAAATAGGTAAGGCCGAATGGCAAAATCAGCAAAAATCGAATTTGTCTGCACTGAGTGCGGCATGAACTATCAGCGCTGGCAAGGACAGTGTAAGTGTGGAGCGTGGAATACGCTCGCAGAGTTTAAACCCTCAGCAGGGCAATCAAAACAAGCAGCAAGCCGCGCCGCTGTGGCAGGTTATGCCGGTGTCGTAAGCGGTGGTTCAAAGAAAATAAATGAAGTAGCCACAGCTGAGGCTGAAAAACGTCTCACTGAAATTGGTGAGCTAGATAGAGTATTAAGTGGTGGCGTAACCACAGGTTCAGTCAATATTATTTCTGGTGACCCAGGTGCAGGTAAAACCACCTTGTTGTCAGACTTGGTTGCACGTATGTCAAAGCTCATGCCGTCTTTGTACTGTACAGCCGAAGAGTCTTTATCGCAGTTTAAAAACCGTGTGAATCGCCTACGTTTAGATTACAACGAAGAAGAGTTGTATTTGCTTTCTGAAACCAGCGTCGAAGCTATTATTGAAGAGCTTGATAAAAATAAAATTAAGTTTGCGGTGATAGACTCAATTCAGGCTGTAGTAACAGAAACGGCAAATGGTAGTCCTGGTTCACCTTCACAGGTAAAAAGTGCAGCCCAAGCATTAACGCAATACTGTAAGCAAAATGATGTAACTATGTTCATCATTGCCCATGTAAACAAAAATAATGAAATTGCCGGGCCGCAAACGTTAGTACATATCGTCGATGCTTTATTACATATCGATACTAACGATGGGCAAATCAGAACGCTACGAGCTAATAAAAACCGTTTTGGTGATATCGACACTGTGGGTATTTTCAGAATGTGTGAGCGCGGAATGCTGAGTGTTGATAACCCGAGTGAAATCTTTTTATCTGGTTCTAGTACCGAGTCTCCGGGATCTGCTATTACTTGTATTCGTAAAGGTAACCGTAATTTACTTCTCGAAATCCAGTGCTTAACTACAGAAACAGAAGCTGAGTTTCCGCAGCGGGTGTGTGTTGGTTTAAACATGAACCGTATCAAGATGCTTACGGGAATTTTACGCAAACATACAAAAACAAAAATCTTTCATGACACCTTTTTTAACATTGTTGGTGGTTTAAAAATCGATGAATCAGAAACCTGTATCGATTTAGCATTAGTAACAGCGTTATTAAGCAGTTTGAACGAGTTTATTGTGCCTCGCACAACTTGTATTATGGGCGAGCTAAGTCTTAATGGCGATGTTAGACCAATAGACAGCGGAGTACCCAGAGTTAAAGAAGCTGCCCAACACGGCTTTACTGAAATTTTTATTCCGCATCGCAATTACCATAAATCAATGGAAGGACTTGGAGCTAAGATCACGCCAGTGAAAACAGTGCATGAATTACTGTCGTTAATAAACTAAATACAATTTGATACACTGATAAAAAATTTACACCAATTAAAGGAAATATAATGAAGAAGTTAATTATTGCAGCGGTTGTTGCTGCGGCTGTCGGTGGCGTAGCTTACGCAAATTACGCAGCTACACAGGAAGTGAAAAAGGTGGTTGATAAGCAAATCAGTGCATTATCAACACAAAGCGGTGTAGATATTAAATACAGCGATATCTCAGCCAGTATTTTTGATAGTAGTATGCAGTTAACAGAAATCACTGTTTCGAACAGCCTGAGTAATGAGCAAGTTGCGACAATTGATAGTATTGATGTGTCGGGTTACGAAGTTGATGCTGTACCGCCGCACACAGGTTTTGTGATGAAAAACTTTCGTTTTAGCGATGAGTTTTTGGCACAGCTTCCTGAAAATTCAAATAACAAGCTAGCATCAACAAGTTATAACGTTGACTCATCTCTTGATTACAATAAAGATTCAGGCGATAGTGATTTTGCACTTAAAGTCACTGCGAATGAGGTGGCTGATGTTAATTTTAATCTAGGCTTGGCTAAAACCACAGCACTGATGGAAGCATCTTTGGCTGTTAGCCAGATGCAAAATGAAGCAGCTGACGGTCAATTAACATTAGAGCAGCAGTTACAACAGCAATCGAAAATGATGGCAGCATTAACTCAGTTAGAACCGCGTAGCATAAATATGTCGATTGCTGACGAAGGTGAGCTTAAAGCGGTATTTGAAAGCTTTTTAACTGCACAAGGAATGACTCATGAGCAATTTAAGCAAGTCGTTACCATGCAGTTACAACAAGTGCCTGTGAGTGAAGAACTTGCAACAGCGATTAGCAATTTTGTGAGTGGTTTATCGTCTTTTTCTGTGTCTGCTAAATTACCTGAAGGTAAAACCATGATGGAGATTAATCAGCAAATTCAAATGCTGATGGGTCAACCAGAAGAGCTTGCTAAATTTATTAACTTACAAGCAAGCGGCGAATAATCTCACACCACTTGTAAACTTAGCCTTAAAGTGATGAGTGATTAAGCTTGCTCACTTTAAGGTTGTTTTTTATCTGCATCACACCTTGGCTGTGCTCTAAAAACTTTTGTGCCAAAGCTCGCTGAAACCCTGTTTCTGTAATGCCTTTTAGTTCAACAGTATCACCATCAACAATTACTTGTAGGTTTTCAATTTGAAAATTTGGATTGCTCGTTAATTTTTGCAATGCCATTTGCTGTAGACGTGGTTGTGCCGATGTGCTGGTTGTTAGTACGCTGGTATTGGCGCTTACAGTAGTTGCGCAAGCAAGTAAAAACAAACAACTTAATAAAGTAAGTGCTATGGTTAATTTGAAGCGGCTCATACAATTCCCTCGTTAATCTAGTCTGCTGTGAACTATTGCTGAACCTGTTACAATTATTATTCCAAAATTTAACTCATTGATTTTTATGTTTTTATTTTTGTGTTGAGTATGTGAGGGTAAGAAAGTGTGAACTAATTACACACTTAATAAGTAAAAAAGGTAGGGCATAAAAATGCCGAGACAAACTCGGCATTTTTATAACAGTGTCAGTAAAACTATTTTTTCTTCTTAGTTTTAGACTTGGCTTTTTTCTTTGCCTTCATTTTTTCTGGATCTTTCTTCTTTTTGGATGGGAGCTTAGCTTCTTTATGCTGTGGCTCGAGCCCTTTGATAACTCGGCGTTTGAGTTTTTGTTCGATATAACGTTCAACTTTACCAACAATTGCTACGTCATGGGCTTCAACAAATGAAATCGCGATGCCTTTTTTGCCAGCGCGAGCGGTACGACCAATACGGTGAACATATACATCTGCGGTGCGTGGCATATCAAAGTTGATAACGTGACTGATATCAGCAACATCAATACCACGTGCGGCAACATCCGTTGCAACTAATATATTATTTCGCCCAGAGTGGAAGTTCTCCATTGTCTTCATTCGTTTGTCTTGCGGCATTTCACCGCGTAACCAAGCAACACGAATACCTTCGTTGTTTAATTCACCAATCAGTGTTTCTAGGCGCTCACGAGTTTTAACAAACACAATAGCTTTCTGAATGTCATCACCATTTAACGTTTCAACTAGCATTTTCAGCTTGTGGTTGTAGTCATCTGCAAGGTGAACCCACTGGTGAATTTTGCCTTTCTCTTTTCGTGATGATTCAGCTTCAAGTAGTGCAGGATCATTTAAGATACGCTCTGCAAATAACTCAACGCTGTCACCTTCAAGGGTGGCTGAAAATAAGAAACATTGGCGGCGGTTTCGCGCCTCATCACAAATGCGAAGCATTTCTTTACGAAAGCCCATGTCTAACATGCGGTCTGCTTCATCAAGGATCAGCACTTCAACGTTTTCGGCATGAAAGTTCTCTGTCTCGAGATACTCCATTAAGCGTCCCGGCGTCGCAATTAGAATGTCGTTATTGCTTTCGAAAATTTCTTTGTGGGTCCCGTAGTTTATACCTCCAGTCACAACGCCAATTTTAAGATGAGTTTGTGCTGCAAGTAATTCACATTGCTCATGAATTTGATACGCAAGCTCACGGGTTGGTGTCATGATCAAGACACGTGCAAAACCAGGTTCACGACGCGGGAAATCGAGCAAGTATTGAATTGCAGGGATCAAAAACGCGGCTGTTTTACCCGTACCAGTAGGGGCAGATGCCAAAATATCACGACCTTGAAGTGCTTCAGGGATCGCTTGTTGTTGAATACTGGTTGGCGTATCAAAACCCATTTTATTAATGGCATTTAACAGCTTGTTATCAATATCAAATTCAGAAAATTGCATAGAGTGACATAAATAGAGGACAATTAAGCCTAATTATACGCGTTAACGCGGCTGTGGTGAATGAAAAGGTGAAAAAATGTCAGGCTTTGTGTTTAAACAATTTACAGTAACGCAAACACGCACTGCGATGAAAGTCTCAACCGACGGTATTTTATTAGGTGCGTGGGCTAATCTGAAAAGGGCTGAACGCATCTTAGATATAGGCACTGGCACAGGACTACTGGCTTTGATGGCAAAGCAAAGATCACCTGAAGCAAATATCAGTGCCATCGAAATTGATTCTGGTGCTTGCAGTGATGCTCGAGAAAATTTCGCCAATAGCCCTTGGCCTGATATTAGTCTTTTTCAAGGTGCGGTGCAGTCGTTCAGTGCAGTAAAGCCTTTTGATGCAATCATTAGCAACCCGCCGTATTTTAATGCGAGCTTAAAAGGTGATAACGATGCTCGCAATACTGCTCGCCACACAGATGGTCTTAGCTTTAGTGATTTAATTGCGGCTTGTACTCGGCTTAGCCACGGCAAAACTGTATTGAATGTAATTTTGCCTTGCGTCGAAGCGCAACAATTTATTACTGTGGCAGAGCAAGCAGACTGGTACTTAACACGTCATTGCTTGGTACGCACTACCGAGAAAAAACAACCAAGTCGTAGCCTTTTGTTATTCAGCCAAAGCAAGTGTGAATGTGAAACAACGTCGTTAACGATACACGCAGCTGATGGTAGCTACAGCCAAGATTACAAAGAGCTATGTAAAGCTTATTACCTAAAAATGTAATTATACCTGTGGTTTTTGCATGGAAGGTGGCTGTAATTGCATAACCTCATCAAGTTGAATTTGCTGAACATACTCAAGCTTTAATAAGGCATCTAACACCGACTTACTGTGTGATTTTTCTATTTCAGCGCTGCAAAAATCAATAATATTAAAGCGGCGTTTGATCAACAGGCCTTTAATTTCAGGTAAAGGTTTTGTGGTTTCGATAAGAACGCGGGTAGTTGGGCAGGGATCGGCATAGCCTGAGCGCATTAACTTATTTAAATTGAATAAGTTATCGTCAAGCCGACCCAGTTCAAGAGCGGCTTTAGCGCTTTCAGGGATAAACAATGGCTCAGCAAAGCGATTTATTATTATATCTCCTGCTGCGTTAATTTTGGTAACCTGATTACTGTCATAACTGACAATATCACCGGTAAGTAATGTAAATTGACTCATTGTGTTCCCTCGCAATGTGTTGTCTATTTCTGAAAATAGCAAAATGGTGTGTTTTACTAAGTCCTGATATAGTGCCAAAGTCTTAAGTTTTATACGAGTTTTTTATGATCCGTTTATCAATTGTTTTATTTGCCTTATTATTTTCTAAGCTGTGCTTTGCTGCTTTGACACCCGTGGGTCTTTGGAAAACCATTGACGAAGAAACCAATGAAGCGAAATCTTTAGTGCGTATTAGTGAGCAAGATGGCGTGCTGATTGGCAGTGTAGAAAAAATACTTAACCCAGCCAAGCAAGATGCAATATGCGAAAAGTGTAAAGGTGATAAGAAAAATCAGCCTATTCTTGGGTTACAAATTATTGAAGGTGCTAAAGATGCTGGGGATGGTAGCTGGCAAGATGGTGAAATTCTGGACCCTAACAATGGTAAAACTTATACCCTAAAATTGACTCCAAAAGAACAGGGTAAGGTACTTGAAGTGCGCGGCTATATTGCTTTTTTCTACCGTAATCAATATTGGCAACGTGTTGAATAAAATTAAAAAGCCAAGCAATGCTTGGCTTTTTATAAATAACAGGATGTTACAAGCTTTTGCTGTATTCAGTCATTACTTGCTCAACCCAGGTTGCAATACGGTCATCGCTCAGCTCGTATTGGCTGTCTTCATCAAGGGCTAAGCCTACAAACTGTTTACCATCTTCTGTGAGCGCTTTTGAGGCTTCGAATTCATAACTTGTATCGTTAGGCCATTTACCGAGCAAGGTAATACTCTGATCACAAATCTCATCGTGTAACATGCCAAGTGCATCTTGGAACCATTGACCATAACCTTGTTGATCACCCATTCCAAACAGAGCCACGGTTTTGCCGTTTAAGTTAACATCTTTAATGTCGTCCCAGATTGATTCCCAATCTTCTTGCAGCTCACCAAAGTCCCAAGTTGAGATGCCGAAGATAACGAAATCAAATTGCTCTGCATTTTTTAATGGCTCATCTTTGATATTGTGAAGGCTCACTATGTCGTGGCCAATAATATCGCGAATTTTCTCTGCCGCTATTTCTGTGTAGCAGGTTGTAGAACCATAAAATAAACCAATCTGCATCGTATTTATCACTGTGTATTTGCCTGATATGATAGGCCTAAGTTTACCGTAAGGTATAATCAATTGATACCTTGATAAGGATGAGAGTACGCGTGGCTGATAATAATTCACAAGCACAAAAAGGTGTAATGACAGCAAATAACGCCGAACATTTAGAGTTATTTTTAGATACTCTGTATCTTGAGCAAGGCGTCAGCGAAAATACATTGGCGGCCTATCGCAGTGACCTTGAAAAGTTTTGCCAATTTATAAAAGATAAAGACCTTCTTGCCGTTAGCTTAGATGATATCGAAGCTTATTTAGCTTACCGCGTCGATCTAGGGCTGAAGTCGCGTAGTACCGCACGTAGCATTAGTGCACTGAAACGTTTCTATCAGTATTTTGTGCGCGAAAAAGTGATTGCAGATTCACCCATGGTAAACATTGCTCAACCAAAAGCTGGGCAATCATTACCGAAAACCCTATCTGAAGTCGAAGTAGAAGCATTGCTTGCAGCCCCAGACATAGAAGACCCAATGGGACTTCGCGATAAAGCCATGCTTGAGCTTTTATATGCTACAGGGCTTCGTGTTACTGAGCTGGTGGGGCTCAGAATGGAGCAAATTAATTTGCGCCAAGCTGTGGTTTTTGTAAAAGGTAAGGGTAATAAGGAGCGCTTAGTTCCCTTGGGTGAAGAAGCAATGTATTGGCTTGAGCAATTCTTAAAAGTGGGCCGTTCGCAAATGATAAAGCATGCCACTGACTTTGTGTTCCCATCTAAGCGTGGGATTGGTATGACGCGACAAACTTTTTGGCATCGCATCAAACACTATGCTATTTTGGCATCAGTTGAATCGCCGTTATCACCGCATACGCTCAGACACGCGTTTGCAACGCATTTGCTTAATCATGGGGCGGACCTTAGAGTCGTGCAAATGATGTTAGGTCACAGTGACTTATCAACAACACAAATTTATACCCATGTAGCGAATGAAAGATTGAAGTCGGTACACGAGCAACATCATCCACGAGCTTAGTGCAAGATTTTTAAAGATGTACCGGTCTATATAAAAAATGATCAGGATATAGGATATTTATGAAAAAGTTAGTTTTAGCCACAGCACTACTAGGCACAAGCTTAAATGTGTTTGCCAATGGCGTATCAACAACAGACGCTGCTGATGCTCCAATTATTGCTAAGTTTGCCGAATTAGGCGTAACCGTTAAGCAAATCAATCCAAGCCCAGTGGCAGGCCTTAAAGAACTAATTACTGACAAAGGCGTGCTGTATGCAAGCCCTGACGGTCAATTTCTTATGCAAGGAACACTGATTGACCTTAATAACCGAGTTAACCTAACAGAGCATGCACTGAGCGATGTACGTAAAGAAGGTATAGCTGAATACGAAGATTCGATGATCGTATACAAAGCGAAAAACGAAAAGCATTCAATCACGGTGTTTACTGACATTAGCTGTGGTTATTGCCGTAAGTTACACCGTGAACTTGATGATTTCTTAGAAGCGGGTATCACAGTTAAATACCTTGCTTTCCCACGTGGTGGTTTACGTGGTAAAGGGTATCAAGATTTAATGAATGTATGGTGTGCTAAAGATCCAGCTGAAGCGTTAACAGAAGCAAAAGCGGGTGCAGAAGTAGCAGCGGTGCCTGGTTGTAACGCACCAATTGCAGAGCATTACCAACTTGGTCAAAGTTTTGGTATGTCGGGGACACCAGCAATTATTTTAGAAGATGGCACGATGATCCCAGGTTATCAATCAGCTGCGCAAATCAGCCAAGCACTTGATGCTTTACCAAAAACATCTTCATAACCGTTTTTTAAACGAAAAGGCCTATTTGTTGTAGGCCTTTTTACTTGCCTTTGCTTAAGAAGTACCGTTTCCGACATGGAAAAAATAATTCAAGCTCGTCCACGTGTTGATGATTCACACTTACCGCACCATTTACACCCTGTTATCAAGCAGATTTACGCGACTCGACAGGTGCAAAATGCTACTGAACTCGATAATAGCGCTGCGACATTACATGACTTTAAGCTGTTTAAAGACATCGACAAAGCTGTTGCGTTATTGCAAGAAGCAATTGCCGCACAAAGCCGCGTTTTAATTGTAGGAGACTTTGATGCTGACGGTGCAACCAGCACTGCAACTTTGATGCAAGGTCTTGCTATGTTTGGCTTAAAGAATCTTGATTATTTAGTACCAGACAGATTCAGCCTAGGTTATGGTCTAAGCCCTGCACTTGCAGAGCAAATCGTTTCCATGCAGCCTGAGCTTGTGATCACCGTTGATAACGGTATTTCATGTATTGATGGTATTGCTATAGTAAAGAAAGCTGGTATTAAAGTGCTGGTGACTGATCATCACTTGCAAGGTGAATCCCTGCCAGATGCTGATGCCATTGTGAATCCGAATCGTCATGACTGTCAGTTTCCATCGAAGTCGATAGCAGGCGTTGGGGTCGCTTTTTATTTGCTTATTGCTTTACGAAGCCACTTACGTGAGCAAGGGTATTTTCAGCATCAGCCAATGCCAAATTTGGCTGAGTTACTTGATATTGTAGCCCTTGGTACCGTTGCCGATGTGGTCGCTCTTGATGCCAATAACCGTACCTTAGTTCATCAAGGTTTAGCACGCATTCGCAGTGGTAAAACACGGCCCGGAATTAGTGCACTTATTGAAGTGGCAAATCGCAATGCAGGGCGTTTAAGTGCCAGTGACTTTGGTTTTTCATTAGCGCCACGCTTAAATGCAGCAGGGCGTTTAGATGATATGAGTTTAGGTATAGCCTGTTTGTTATCTAGCGATATAAATCAAGCACGCCGTATTGCCAGTGAGCTCGACAGCCTTAATCACGAGCGCCGTGAAATAGAGCAGGGCATGCAAACTGAAGCACAAGCCGTGCTTGATCGTTTAGCATTCAAAACCGAGTCCGTGCCTGATGCCATTTGTCTATACCAAGCTGATTGGCATCAAGGTGTGATTGGTATTTTGGCTGGTCGTTTAAAAGAAAAGTATCACCGTCCTACGATTATTTTTGCAGCTGGCGATAACGGCGAAATAAAAGGTTCTTGTCGTTCCATTGAAGGGCTGCATATGCGTGATTTGCTAGAGCGAGTAAATACTCTCTATCCGCATTTGATCAGTAAATTTGGTGGTCATGCTATGGCGGCGGGGCTGAGTATCAATGAACACTGTTTTAATGAGTTTAAAACAGTGTTTGAGCAAATGGTGACAGATACTCTTACTGAAGAGCATAAGCAAAGTATCTTACTTACCGATGGTGAGCTGCCAAATGATTGCTTTTCGATGGAGTTTGCCAATCAACTAAAAAATGCAGGTCCTTGGGGGCAGCAATTTCCTGAGCCAGTGTTCGAACATGTATTCGAAGTAATACAGCAGCGAATTGTTGGCGAAAAACACCTAAAACTGGTTTTAAAACATCAGTCTGGGCGGTTAGTTGATGGGATTGCATTTGGCGTGGATGTGCGTGCATGGCCAGATACCGAAGTGCGTTATGTAAAAGCAGCTTACCAACTCGATATAAATGAATTCCGTGGTAAATTTACCTTACAGTTGATTATTCGAGAGCTACAAAAAGCGACATAAAAATATCGTTATAATCGACATAAAAGGCTAATAAAACGCTCGGTTTTTTGTTAAAATCGGGCGTTTTTAATATTTGTAGATAATTTACCGTAATTATCGTCGATATCGGTGCACGGTAAATCAGCCATTTTGGAGTAATGTACATGTTTGAAGTGAATCCTGTGATTAATCAAATCAAGGAAATTCGCGAACGTACTGAACTGCTTCGGGGGTACCTTTGACTACCCTCTTAAGAAAGAGCGGTTAGAAGAAGTTAACGCAGAACTTGAAGATTCAGCCGTGTGGAATGAGCCAGAACGAGCTCAAGCCCTTGGCCGTGAAAAGTCGGCACTCGAAGCTATCGTAGAGACCATTGATAATCTAGTGGCAGGTACCGAAGATGTTGAAGGTTTAGTAGAGCTTGCAGTTGAAGCTGAAGATGAAGAAACCTTTGCTGAAGCAGAAGCTGAATTGGGCGATTTAAACGCACAACTTGAAAAGCTAGAGTTCCGTCGAATGTTCTCAGGCGATCATGACCAAAACGATGCTTACCTTGATTTGCAATCAGGTTCTGGCGGTACTGAAGCTCAAGACTGGTGTAACATGCTGTTGCGTATGTACTTACGCTGGGGTGAAGCAAAAGGCTTTAAAGTTGAGCTAGTTGAAGCAACTGACGGTGATGTGGCTGGTATTAAGGGGGCAACAGTGCGCTTTGTTGGCGAATATGCATACGGTTGGCTGCGAACAGAAACAGGTGTTCACCGTCTAGTACGTAAGAGCCCATTTGACTCGAGTGGTCGTCGCCATACATCGTTTGCATCAGCATTCGTATATCCAGAAATCGACGATAATATCGAAATTGATATTAATCCGGCTGACTTACGTATTGACGTTTACCGCGCATCAGGTGCCGGTGGTCAGCACGTAAATACGACAGAATCTGCGGTTCGTATTACTCACATACCAACCAATACTGTTGTACAGTGCCAAAATGAGCGTTCACAGCATAAGAATAAAGACCAAGCAATGAAACAGCTAAAAGCGAAGTTGTTTGAACTTGAAATTCAAAAGCAGAATGCAGAGAAGCAAAGTCAAGAAGATGCCAAATCTGACATTGGCTGGGGTAGTCAAATACGTTCATACGTACTTGATGACTCTCGCATTAAAGATTTGCGTACAGGTGTTGAAAACCGTAACACTCAAGCGGTTCTTGACGGCGACTTAGATAAATTTATTGAAGCCAGCCTTAAATCTGGCCTATAACCACCAAGCTAAAAAAGAGCTAAAAAATGACTGATCAAATCCAAGACGAAAATAAGTTAATCGCTGAGCGTCGTGGCAAATTAGACGCAATCCGCGAAAATTGCCCAGCCAACGGTCATCCAAACCAATTCCGTCGTGAACATTACACGGCTGATTTGCAAGCTGAGTTTGGTGATAAATCGAAAGAAGAATTAGTTGCTGAACAACACGTTGTATCAGTTGCTGGTCGTATCCTTGCTAAACGTGGTCCTTTCCTAGCATTACAAGATATGAAAGGCCAAATTCAAGCGTACGCATCAAAAGATGTACAAAAAGAATTAAAAGCTAAATACGGTCAACTAGATATTGGTGACATCATCGGTGTTAAAGGCGCACTAAATAAGTCTGGTAAAGGTGACCTATACGTAGAAATGACTGAGTACGAGTTACTGACTAAGTCATTACGTCCGTTACCTGAAAAGTTCCACGGTTTATCTGACCAAGAAACAAAGTACCGTCAACGTTATGTTGACTTAATTACTAATGAAGCGACACGTGAAACGTTCCGTATTCGTTCAAAAGTTGTTGAAGGTATTCGTCGTTTCTTAGCTGAGCGTGATTTCATGGAAGTTGAAACGCCGATGCTACAAGTGATCCCAGGTGGTGCGTCTGCACGTCCATTCGTAACACACCATAATGCACTTGATATCGATATGTATTTACGAATCGCACCAGAGCTTTACCTAAAACGTTTAGTCGTTGGTGGTTTTGAGCGTGTATTCGAAATTAACCGTAACTTCCGTAACGAAGGTTTATCTACACGTCATAACCCAGAATTCACGATGATCGAATTCTACCAGGCTTACGCTGATTACATTGACCTGATGAACATTACTGAAGACATGTTACGTACTGTTGCTACAGACGTACTTGGTTCACCAATTGTTGTAAACACAACTAAAGATGAAAACGGTGAAGTGGTTGATTCGGTAGAGTACGATTTTGGTCAGCCTTTTGCTCGTCTAACTATGAGCGAAGCTATTCTTAAGTACAACCCTGACTTCGATGCAGCGGTATTTAATGACCCAGAAAATCATTTTGAAGAACTTAAAGCATATGCGAAGCAAGTACACGTTAAGATCCCTGAAAACTGTGTATGGGGCCCTGGTAAGTTCTTATGTGAAATCTTCGAAGAGACTGCTGAGCATAAGTTAATTCAACCTACTTTCATTACCGCTTACCCGTGGGAAGTGTCACCACTTGCACGTCGTAACGATGAAAACCCATTTGTGACTGACCGTTTCGAATTCTTCGTTGGTGGCCGCGAGTTAGCGAATGGTTTCTCTGAGCTTAATGATGCACAAGACCAAGCTGAGCGCTTTACGCGTCAAGTTGAAGAGAAAGATGCGGGTGATGATGAAGCAATGCACTTCGATGAAGACTACATCCGCGCATTAGAGTATGGTTTACCTCCAACAGCGGGTGAGGGTATTGGTATCGACCGTCTGGTGATGTTATTTACAGACTCACCAACGATTAAAGACGTGATCCTATTCCCACACATGCGTCCTCAAGCTGACTAATCAGCTAAAAGTCTTTAAAAACGCCGCTTTTTAGCGGCGTTTTTTTATCAGAAATTTCTGATTTTTATTACTCACAAATTTACTACTAAATTGTAATTAGCTGATCTAAAAAGAAATACCGAATTAGCCTTCAAATAAAGTTACTAGATTGTAAATTTTTTATACAAACCTAAAGTTGGATAGTGTTTTTTTTAGCCAAGATATGACATCATTGCGCCATATTCGTTCAACGCATAAATGGACTTAATTCTAATGACAAAAAAGCCTTCGCAGTTGCCAACAGATACAAATAAAAACGAGCATCAACGTGAAGATTTTTATCGTGCTTGTATAGCTGAATTTCAACAATTAGGTTACCAAGATCAATACCTCGCTGAATTAACCGATGAGCTGATCCCATTGACGGGTCTTGAGCCGTTGAGTGATAAAGAAAAAGTGGCGAAAGGATAAACAAAAATAAGTTGTTTTAGCTCGTTATGGACAATCTATAACCATCTATACGATTTTCCTTGAAAAGTGTTTGACATATTTCCTGAAATCTTTATTATACGCCCCACAAGACGGAGAGGTGGCCGAGTGGCCGAAGGCGCTCCCCTGCTAAGGGAGTATAGGGTTTGTAGCTCTATCGAGGGTTCGAATCCCTCCTTCTCCACCATTTTTTAAATGGTTTTCTTGTAAAGTAAAGAATGGGCGCATAGCTCAGCTGGATAGAGTACCTGGCTACGAACCAGGCGGTCGGAGGTTCGAATCCTCCTGCGCCCACCATCCTTTACTAAAATCAAAATGTGGGCGCATAGCTCAGCTGGATAGAGTACCTGGCTACGAACCAGGCGGTCGGAGGTTCGAATCCTCCTGCGCCCACCACTTTTGAAAAGTCTTAGTGAGACTTAAACTAACTAAAATAGAATGTGGGCGCATAGCTCAGCTGGATAGAGTACCTGGCTACGAACCAGGCGGTCGGAGGTTCGAATCCTCCTGCGCCCACCACTTTCTATACATTCATACTGCAATGTTCGAAAGTGCAAACCGACTAAATGTCGGTTTTTTTGTGTTTTAATAACACCGTCATTGCAAGACGTAAATAAGCAGAACCATTGCGGACGCGTAGCTCAGCTGGATAGAGTACCTGGCTACGAACCAGGCGGTCGGAGGTTCGAATCCTCCCGCGTCCGCCACTTTCTTCTGGAAAGTGACATAAACCGACGAAAGTCGGTTTTTTTGTGCCTGCAATTCGCGTAGGAGCTTGAAAACTCGATATAAACCTGTAGCAGCGATTTTATATCGCGTTTATTATCGTAATATTCGTAGCAGCGACTTCAGTCGTGAACATCACGCTTCCACTCCACAAATTAAACCCCAACTCAAAATACAAAAAATACACCCAGTAGGCGTGAAACTTGTTTCGCGCGCATCGCGCATTAAGATAATGTCGCTCCAGACGATGAACAATACCCCTTCGAGACGATAGACTTTAATCGTTAAATTATTTTTTAAGCCAGCGTCTTATAGGCAATAAAACCGAGTTAATTTGCTTCATGAAGAAATTGTGTTAGATTTAATAAAATATTCCAAAAAAAATAACAAGTGGGAATTTTATTTTATGTATGCGAAAGGTGCATATCAAAAACGGCTGGCTATAAGTTGCGGCTTGATGCTTTTGACTGGTTGTGAAGCGAACACAGAAAAAACCCCATTAACCGACCAACAATACTTTGAGCAGGTAATGTTAGCTCCCGCTATTTTGCCAAAAGATTTAAAAAATACTGGTTGCTTATCACTGGAAGGTGAAAGTCAGCAGCCAGGCTATAAATCAGCAACTGAGGTTAATTATCAACAGGCAGGTTGGCAAAACAGAGTGGCGGCCGATTGGCAGTATTTCTTAGCCTCTGAGCAGCCAGGTAAATTTCTATTAATAGATTATCAAGTACAGGCAGGGCAGCTAGCCTATCGCTATTTAAGTGATGGCAGCCATAATAAATTGTATGAGCCTTGGAGCTCATCAAAAATTCAAGCATTTAGCGGTGCGCTATCTAAAGTAAGACAAACCCACCCAGAGCTTGGTGCAACGCTCTATGCAGGTGATACAGCGCTGGCAGATTTGATCAGCAGTATTAATAGCTATGAAGCATTTGGTAAAGCCGATGGCAACTCAAATGCTATTGCCAGTTATTTTGTGAATGTGGCAGGGCGAGAGTACTTACGTGGACTTTTTAATGATGGCTGGCTCAAACTACAGGATGAGCGTTTGTTATTTAACGGCGCATATGGCTCAGAGCAGTTTATGCCATCAGACGAGTATTGGCATAACCCTGCAAATAATGAGCTTGATGCAAAAGTCGTTCATTATATAACAAGCAGTGATGATCCCGGCTATTTAGGATATCGTTGCGACAGTTGTGGCTTAACGGGCAACAAAGCAATGACTACACTTGCTCAAGCTGAATGGTTAAAGCGCTTGGTTAGTCACCAGCGTGAGCCAAGTACACAAATGCCTTATTTACAAGCAAGTGATGTTGATGTGCTACTTAACGGCACAGGTCATACCTACGAACAGGCTCAAGTAGGCGGCATGATGGTAGGTATCAGTCATATTGTTACAAATGCGTTGGCAGATGTTATTGCTCCAAATGATAGTCGCTCTGCAAAAGAGGTGCTCGATAGCGCAACCAATGGGCAGTGGCGTGTATGGCAAAAAATTGGTTGGGGACCAAGTGAAACGCGCTCCACCACAGAAGCCGTGATGCTGGCACATGTGTGTCTAGGAAATTATCAAGGTGGGCGTGAGTTTACATTTAGTGTACAGCAGTCAACTCAGGGGGCTGACGAAGCCAATTTGCCGACAGTCGGTAAGCAAATGCAGCAAAAATTGCAGCATGCTTTTACAAAATTATTAGATTCACGCTTTCAATAAGAATTAAGGTACAGCTATGCGTCGTTCAATTATCGCTTTATCAATTACTTTAGGTGTTGCCTTTAGTGCACCCATGCATGCCGAAGATTGGCAATCAGATGTTATCGGGGTCACGCAGTCACAGCTTTCTCCTAGCTACTGGTTAGCGCAAGGGGCATCGGCAAAAATGATTATGACGGAGGCTCAAATTGCTGCCTTCAACGAAAAACTTATTAAAGATAATAAATACATTGTTGATCCACTGTCTTTCCAAAAATCGCTCAGTAAAGACGAGCTAACAAGTGCCATTCACTCGGCAAGTGCAATTCCAAAAAGCCCGCGTTTTTTTACCGATGGCCGACAACTCACTGCGAAAGATTTTGCTAAATATCAGGCTAACTTAAATCTTAATAAAGTCGCAGATACTAATAAGGTGCGTTTTGCAGTGGTAGTTAAACGTACTGCATTACGTACATTTCCAACTTGGGATCGGGTTTTAAATAGTGGCCTTGATCAAGACTTAGATCGCTTCCAAGAAAGTGGCATGTTCCCGGGTGAGGCTGTGGCTGTATTACATCAAAGTGCAGATAAAAAATGGTTGTTAGTACGTGCTTACAACTACTTAGCATGGGCACCTGCCGAAGATCTTGCCTTTGCTGATGCGGATAAAATAAAAGCTTATCGTGAACAAGATAACTTCTTGGTTGTGACAGGTGCAAAAGTAAATACTGCTTATGTGCCAAACGATGAAAGCCGCTCAGAAGTGCAACTAGATATGGGGGTACGCTTACCCTTAGTTGATAGTGAGAAAGTACCTTATTTGCTAAACGGCCAAAATAGCTATGCCAGCCATGTTGTACAGTTACCTACTCGTGATGAGCAAGGTCAACTTGTAATTAAACCAGCGATGATCAGCAAAACTGCCGATGTAAATTTAGGTTACTTAGACTACAACGAGCAAAATCTAATTAAACAAGGCTTTAAGTTTTTAGGTGAGCGTTATGGTTGGGGGCATGATTACAATGGCCGCGACTGCACCGGGTTTGTTGGTGAAATTTATAAAAGCTTTGGCCTATTAATGCCGCGTAATTCAGGGCAGCAAGGCAGTAGTGAATACGGGCAAAATAATCGTTTTGATAAGAATACCGCTGCGGATGCCAAGATACCAACGGTTAAAAATATGGCGATTGGCGATCTGATCTATATTCCTGGTCACGTGATGATGTACTTAGGGGAGCATCACGGCGAGCCGTATGTTATTCATGATGTCAAAGGATTAGGTTACAACAAAGGCGATGGCAGCTTTTATAGTAGTGCCTTGAATGGGGTGTCTGTGACACCTTTATTGCCACTAAGATTATCTCAAGAAACCAGTTATTTAGACCGTGTTTATAACATTAAGCGTATTCGCTAGAGGCCGATATGAAAATTAAAGCTGTTCGCTTTGCAAAGCTCAAAGTGCCGTTAGTTACCCCATTTAAAACAGCACTGAGAGAAGTGAGTTTTATCGAAGACTTAGTGGTTTTAATCGACACTGAATGTGGTCAAACTGGCTATGGCTCAGCGGCCTCAACACCGGTTATCACTGGTGATACCCATCAAGGGATGATAGCGGTCATTAAGCAGTTTATTGCGCCTAAGTTGGTGGGGCAAGAAATTGAAAACATCAACCAGCTCACTCAAATTATTCAATCAACCGTGGTTGGCAACAGTAGCGCAAAAGCCGCCCTAGAACTGGCTGTGTACGACTTGTGGGGTAAGCTCTATCAAGCACCTTTATATAAGTTACTTGGCGGCGGTAAGTCAGAACTTAAAACGGATATTACCATTAGCGTCGATAACATAGATAAAATGCTCAGTGACTGTCAGCTAGCCGTTGAGCAGGGCTTTGACGTATTAAAAATAAAAATTGGCAATAACCTTAATCAAGATATTGAACGTGTCAAAGCAATCCACGCGGGCTTTGCTGCTAAGGCGCAATTACGTTTAGATGTAAACCAAGGTTGGAATGCCAAACAAACTGTGTTTGCATTACAACAACTTGAGCAAGCTGGCGTGGTGTTAGAGTTAGTTGAGCAACCAGTAAAAAGCAGTGACTTTCAAGGCCTCAAATATATTACTGAGCGGGTGAATACACCGATTATGGCTGATGAAAGCGCCTTTTCACCTAAGCAAGTAATCCAGCTTTTAGAGTTGGGAGCGGTTGATATTATCAACATCAAGTTAATGAAAACGGGCGGTTTAAGCCGGGCAATTGAGATTGCTAACATCACAGCCCAATATCAAGCTGAATGTATGATTGGTTGTATGCTAGAGGGCAGTATTGCTGTCGCAGGGGCTGCGCATTTAGCTTCTGCCAAAGCACAACAAATCAGTAAAATTGACCTAGATGGTCCAGCTCTTGGTCAGTATGACCCTGTACAAGGTGGGGTTGAGTTTATCGGCCCTCAAATAAGCTTATCGGATAAACCAGGTCTTGGTATTGAATCAATAAAAGGGCTTGAACTAATATCAAACGGAGTATGGCCAGCATGAAAAAACTAGTTAGTCTTATTGCAGCTATGAGTTTAACGGCTTGTGCAAGCAAAGAGTCACCTAAACCTGTTATTGATAACAGTCATCAGCAACTCGTGGTGGTGGTCGCTAATGACAGTGATGCTATTGATGCCACGCTGTATCGCTTTGAAAAAGACGCCGGTAAATGGCAACAACAAGGCGAACAACATGCGGTAGTACTTGGTCGTACCGGTCTTGCTTGGGGAGTGGGGCTGCACCCTGCACAACCAGGTCAGCAAAAACAAGAAGGGGATGGTAAAGCGCCTGCTGGTATTTTTGAGCTAGGTACTGCATTTGGCTATTTAGATTCATTACAAACGAACCTAAGTTATCAAGCAATGACTGCAAACGATTACTGCATTGATGTGAAAGGCTCGCCTTTTTACAATCAACTGGTCGACAAAGCACAAGTAGGCGAAGACGCAGTAAAAGACTCTTCAGAATGGATGCGCCGTGATATATACAGCCAAGATAATTTGTATAAAAAAGGCATTGTTGTTAAGCATAATCCAAGCAATATCAATGGCGCGGGTAGTTGTATCTTTATGCATTTATGGCGTGCGCCTAGCAAGCCTACAGCTGGTTGTACAGCAATGACAGAACGCAATATGGACGCTTTGCTTGCTTGGTTAGATGAACGTAAAAAGCCTTTATTAGTCAGCTTGACCAAGGCGCAATATCAACAAAAGCAAAGTCAGTGGCAATTACCTAACTTAGCTGAATAAAAAT